>NZ_LYTG01000078.1:0-3080 GCF_001816105.1 Exiguobacterium sp. SH31 | reverse complement strand
ATGAACTGCTCCCCGTCAGGTAGACAGGGTAAATAATGAAAACCAGCCTAGGCGGCTTGAGCCCTGTATTCGACAGGGCTCAAGCCGTTTAGTCGTTTCTGGAGACGATCATGGTTGTAGAACGATATGTAGGCCTCGATGGCCGACGTGAGTTCGCTATAGGCCTGGAACTCACGCAGGTAGTACATCTCGACTTTCAGGGTACCCCAAAAACCCTCGATCGGGGCGTTGTCGAGACAACGTCCGACGCGAGACATGCTGTGGGTCAGTTTTGCGTCTTCCACCATGCGTTTGAACCCTCTCGATGTATATTGAAACCCTCGGTCGCTATGGATCATCGGACCCGCTCCTGTACGGAGCCCCGCGATCGCTGGGATCATCGTCTGGAAGACGAGCCCATTGTTGTTGGATTTCCCGATGCGATAGGCGACGATCGAGCCGTCATAGAGGTCGATGATCGCGCTCAGATACGCCCTCCTCCCGGCGCCATATTTGAACTCGGTGACGTCAGTGCACCATTTCTCGTCCGGTCGGGACGCGCTGAATTCTCGGTTCATCAGGTTCTCGGCCACATGCTGCGGTGAAGACTTTTTGTACCGTTTTCGCTTCTGGCGGATGACCGAACGGATCTCGTGGATGCGCATGAGACGATAGACCCGCTTCTCGTTGTATGCCGGCAGGCCATGCTGGCGTCGTCTCCGATTGACCGTCATGGTGATCCGTCGATACCCGTAGGTCCCGTTCACCTGGTCGTAGAGGAGACGGATGTCCTCCAGTAGACTCAAGTTCTCTTCCTCGCGTACCGAGACGGTACGTTTTAACCATTTATAATAGGCGGCCCGTGAGACCTGCGCGATCTCGCATAAGAGCACGACCGGGAACGTGTCGCTTATCGACATTTCCTTGATGGCCGTGTAACGCAATTGTAGCCGGATCTGGCTGATCAACCTCTCCTCTCGATCTCCTCTAACTTTTTTAGGAACAGGTTCTCGGCCCGAAGGCGCTCGTTCTCCCGCTCGATCTGTTGGATGCGACGTTCAAGCTTCTCCTCGTTGGTCAGTTCCTCTTCTTGCTTTGTCCGTCCGCGCCGGTCCTCGAGCCCGTGCACGCCGTCGGCGTCATATTTTTTCGTCCAGCCATAGACCTGCTGGTACGACACGGCGAATATCTCGGCCGTCCGTTGATAGTTCCGTCCGTTGTCCAGGCAATACCTGACGATCTCCATGCGTTCCTCGAATGTTGTCTTTCTCCCTTTGGCCATAGCTCGATCCATCCCTTTTCTCGAATCTGTTAACTCGCTATGACCAGTATACTTCTTGATCCAGCGATATAGAACCGACCAACTACTAATATGATATTTGGAGAGAACCTCCATTTTGGTGAACCCATCGAGATAGTCACGTACGGCCGCGATCTTCTGTTCCTTGGTGTAATGTTTCCATGTCTTCGACTCCTTCAACGCATCGATCCCACCGGTATCGAATTTCACTTTCCACAACTGAAGGGTATCCATAGAGACGTCATGAGCCTCCTCGATTTCCTTCCAGGTGCATGTTCCTTCTTCCAGCATACGTAGTGCACTCAGTTTTTGTTCAATCGAATGCCGACTTCTCGCCATAAAAAAACACTCCCCAATTGATAAACAGATTTGTTATTTCATCTGTCTACCTATTGGGGAGCATATCAGTTCAGCCGGGTCTCTTTGAATTAGTTCGATGAACGCATGAATTGATGAATGCCGGAAGCAGTCGCATCAGCCATCCGTTGACGATATGTCGTACTCGTCAGATGAGCGCGATCGTTCGCATTGCCAATAAATCCGTATTCGACGAGCGTCGACGGGACGGTATTCTTTCCGACGACATACACGTTTTGATACTTCACGCCACGATTACGGATCGTCGGGATCCTTACACCGAGTTCACGGTTGATGGCCGCGCCTAAATTGCGACTCGCCGAGACGTAAGGGTTCGTCGTGTAGCTCTCGGTCGTTGGGACGAGCACTTCATGGCCATGGTAGGCCGTACTCGGTGCCGAGTTGGCATGGACGCTTATAAAAGCGCTCCCTTTATAAGACTTTGTCAACGAGACGCGCTGGGCGAGGGATAAGTAGCCATCGTTTGCACGAGTCATTTTGACGTTATAGTTGTACGTGCTCGATAGTGTGTTCGCCAAGCGCTTAGCGATGTCGAGTGCAATGACTTTCTCTTGGACAGATCCGTAAACTGCACCAGGATCGTTCCCGCCATGACCGGCATCGATGACGACGGTGCGTCCTGATCCGGTTGAAGTAGTGGGTGTCGTCGTTGTGCCCGCTTTCAAATAGCGCGCTGCGACGTAGCCGGTCTTCCCACCGTAAGAGACTTTATACCACGAGCCATATGTCCCTCGGTAAGTCACCTTACGGCCAGATGGGATGGTAAGCAATACCGTTCCGGTCGTCGAGGCACTCTTCCGCAAGTTCAAGTTGACAGTCGTCGTATAAGCTTTTGTCGAGCTTGTCGTTGTCGATGGACTTGAAGCTTTTAAATATTGTGAGGAGACGTAACCGGTCTGTCCGCCATACGTCACTTTGTACCATGAACCGTATGTGCTGACATAAGTCACTCGTTTCCCTGTTGGAATCGTCAATAGAATCGTACCTCTCGTCGAGGCGCTTTTCCGTAAATTTAAGTTGACGGTTGTCGTATAGGCTTTCGTTGAACTGGTCGTCATCGTCGAAGCGGTTGTCTGCTTCACATACTGTGAAGCGACGTAGCCGGTCTTGCTACCGTAAGAGACTTTATACCACGAGCCGTACTTGCTTATGTATTTGATCGTCGCGCCTGCTGGGATTGTCAGAAGGACTTTGCTCCAAGTCGCTGCACTAAGGCGAAGATTTAAATTGGCTGTTGTTTTATATGTAGTGGCCGCTTCGACACGAGTTGATTCAAATCCGGTCTGTGAAAGCTCGAGCGGTACGACTGCTGCGCCAGTGAAGACGAGGGATGTGCTAAGTAAGAGTTTTAAATGCCAAGGTGTTTTTTCTATGTTCAATCGTGATTCGCTCCTTTTTCTTGAATCTTTGAAATAACGATGAA
>NZ_LYTG01000077.1:0-19498 GCF_001816105.1 Exiguobacterium sp. SH31 | reverse complement strand
CGCTTTTTAAAATTAGATAAGGCGTGGAAGCTCTTCAGAAAAGGGTTTAGCTGTTTCTACTGCTTGAGTAATACGTGGAGCTTCTTCAGCAAACTTTCTGATCGGTGATTCAACTTTAGTGATGCGTGGAGCTTCTTCAGCATATTTTAAAACTGGAGCTTCGATTTTGGTAATACGTGGAGCTTCTTCTGCTAGTGGTTTAAACGAACTTCCTAGTAGAAAAATTGCTGCTGCGATAAAAAAGAATCCTGTTGCTTTTTTCATGATCAAATTCCTCCTATGTGTATTGGTTTATGTGGATAAGCTATGATCCCTAGTATGATGTTGCTCAGTAGTCAGAGAGGGGAGATTCTAGCAATGTGTAGATTGCTTCAGATTGTTGAGCAATCCGTGATTCAAAATCTCCGATGAATTGTTGTGGCATGTTCGGTTCATAGAGAGTAACTTTGTCAGACTCTTCTGTCGTAGCAGATGACAAAATTGGAACATGGGCTTCTTGACTGAGCAGTGTGCTGCAAAGAGGAGGAAATTGATTTTCAAACTGTTGGAGCGGTTCAGGTCGCCAACAGATTGATGCTTCTGGAAGAATGTATAGGATGTGTCCTTCTTTCAATAAAGATAGACACTGGCTAATGACACTTTGTTGCTCCTGTTCAATGTTGATATAGCCGAACTCCTGAAAATGTTTCTCATAGACGGTTTTTGAACTGCGCTTTAGAATAGAGAGAGACAGTTCAGGCCCAAGAATATACAGCTTTCTATGAGAACGATTTTCTTGAAGCGTTCTAGCAATCAGTTTCGGTAAAGCCTGATAGTAATCAATTTGAAACGCGTTAAGGATAAAGCCTTTAGATGAACGTAACAATTGGGTCAGATATTCTAATCCCTCGAACTGTTTAGTGTCAGCATAGGAATAGGAAGCCTTGAAAGAAGACGCTTGCTTAGACTGGAAGTATATTCTAGGCTTAATGTAATCTTCTGCAAGTAAAAAGTTTAATTTACCCATATGACATATTCACCTCCATTGACTTAAATTCCTTTTATTCCTTCAAGTTGAATCTTTATACCTAAATTTCTCTTAAGTGATTACTCTTTAATAGTTAAATCTTATCATGAATTTCCTATCGGTCGAACTGTGAGTTGTTGGGAAATTTTCAGTCAAAAGGCCTGTTTATTTATATGAAACGTTTAAATTTTCCTGGGTTCGAAAGAAATAGAGGGTTGATAACGAAAAAACTGTCTGATATTAGGGCAAAGGGGCTACTGCTTATAATGGAATATAACTATGGAAACCTAATTAAAGTAGAGCGAATGAGAAAAAATATGAAACAAACCGTTTTAGCCCGAGGGATTTGTTCAGTTTCTTATTTAAGTAAAATTGAAAATAATCAAACTTCTCCTAGTGAAGAAGTTCTGGAACTTATTTTTGATAGGTTAGATTTGGATGTACCACTTTATTTTGACTTTAGTAATCAAGTGGAGAAAGTAAGAAGTGAAATTCGAAGTCTACTAAAAGAAGCAATCTTAAATCGTAATGATCAAGAAAAGCAAAATATCATTAAAAAATATATAGAACACCCAGCTGTCAAACAGTCGAAGACTTTGTATATTACTTTAATGGTTACTCTAGCAAGATTCGGTATGATGCCTGGTGGTGATGAGCAATATGTTACAGAGGTTGGTTGGATTGAAGACCAGTTGACCAAAGATGATCAGTTAAGATACACAATTATAAAGGCTCTAAAGATGTTTCAAAAGAATGAGAAAGAGATTGCCTTTGAACTTGTAGAAAAATTAAACGAAGAATTGGCGGGTTCAGGAATACCTGATTGGGAAGTTGCTGATATCCGTTACATCATGGGCGGACTTTACTATAAATTTACAGATAATATTCAAGCAATTGAAAATGTGAAATTTGCACTCGTTTATTTCCAAGAGAATTTTTGTTTAGAGAGAATTGTAGAATGTCATTTAATTATTGGTCTATCTTATAAGAGGAGAAAGCGTTTTTCTGATGCGTTATCTTACTATCAGAAAGCGATTAAAGTGATAAGTGCCACGGATTTAAAGAATTATTATGGAATGCTTTACAACAATATGGGTGAAATTTATTCTCTGCTTGGGGAGCGAGATAAAGCTCTGCAGTATTTTATTGAGAGTTTTGAATATAAAATTGAGGTGCGAAGTAAACTATACAGTGTTTTATCATTAATTGAAGTTAACTTTGATCAAAGTAACGAAGAAGGAGTGGTGGAATGGTTAGCAGTAGGATATGATTTAATGAAAAAAGAAAATGAAATAGAGGAATTCAATCATCATTTTGATATATATTTGAATTATTTCAAAGAAAAAAATGTAGATGAGCTGATTTTCAGTTTGAAAAAAGCAGTCTCATATTTCGAATCTCATGATGAATACATGTACACAAAAAAATATGCATTTTGGCTTGCGCGAGAACTAAGAGAAAACGGCAAGTACAAATTAGCTACTGAATACTACGAAAAAGTAATAGCAATTATGTCGCAATCCGAATAACGTCTCCCAAAAGGAGGCGTTTTTTTATGCACAAAAAAAGAGACGCCCGAATCGTCTCTCTCATGGTGTAGTAAAATAGTGGACCGTCCAAAACGATTCATGGAGAAGTGACTCTTGTTCCGCATGGCCTGCCTGTACTTGTTGGATCAAGTGGATGATGTGCTTTTGCAGGTTTGCATCGTGGGAACCGCTATGGAGGATATGATCCTCGTTCGCAATGATGTAGAAACCACCCAAGCGACGCGGAATGTGATTTCTCACGATAGATACGGCAATCTGGAGTTCGGTTTGTCCACCTTGAAGTGGAACGTTTAAATCAAAACGTCCCCATTGTTTAAAGTCACCTAATTCTGAAAACGCGGGTGGGTCCTGGTGATCCAACTTGATGACCTCCAATCGTGTGTCTCTCTTCTTCCTTAGTATATCTTCTTTTCTGTGAAAGACGTGTAAGAATATTGGCGTAGGTATAACCGAGTGAACGAATTCTGTTCCGTTGCTATTGTTTTTCTATATTATGCCAAAAGATTCCTTTATTAAAAAGAAAAAAAGCGGTGAAAAAACACGATCGGCTGCAATGCCAATCGTGTTCATTGATGAATCGCTTCTTTTAAAGTGGGTAATTCACAGATGAACGTGCTGCCTTCACCGTAAACTGATTCGACATGAAGGTGGCCTTCGTGTGCTTTAGTGATTTCTTTACAGATGGCAAGGCCAAGCCCGGTGCCGCCGATTTTACGACGATCCGAATTGTCGACACGATAAAATTTTCCGAATAAGTTCGGCAGAGCGGACGAAGGAATTCCGATTCCGTTATCGCGTACTTTTATGACGACTTGATCGTCGATCCGTTCGAGCGAGACGAGGACGTTGCCGCCTTCTGGTGAGTATTTGATGGCGTTGCTGAGCAAGTTGCCGAGTAGTTGCTGCATCCCGGCGAGATCTGCCTCGATTTGAAAATCTTGGGCCGAGTCGGCGTCGAGGTGAATATGGTGCAGGTCGGTCGTCTCTTGGTAGAATGTGATGCTGTCGCGTGCTAGTGTATACAAATCGACATGTTCCCACTCAAAGGTTTGTTTCCCGGCCTCCATCTTTTGAAGGTCGAGGAAGTCGCTGACCAAGTAGGAGAGGCGTTTCGCCTCGTCATGAATCGTCTTCAAATACAATTCACGGCGGCTGTCTTTCAAATTACGTTCGAGCATCAATTCTGTGAATCCGTAAATCGATGACAGCGGTGTCCGTAATTCATGAGACACGGTCGAGACGAGCTCAGACTTCATTCGGTCAATTTCGGTTTCAGCCGTCACATCACGTAAGACGAGCATCGTTCCGTGAAGCGTCTCGTCCCGGTAAATACTCTCCGCGTACACTTGAAGGTAACAATCCCCCTGGTCGAGCGAAATCGAAAGTCCGTCTACCGGAGGGTCTTGGTTGAAGACGCGTTCGACATAGTCGATAAACAACTCACGTTGGTCGACGCGTTCGGCCAACTGTTCGATATCAATCGAGACGGTGGCCAATTCCTCATAGCCTTTGTATTCGAACTGAAGCTCATCGAACATGCGCACGAAAGCCCGGTTACCGACGACGGTCTGTTCTTCGTAGTTCAAGTAGAGGATCGCTTCGCGCACCGAGTTGATCAATTGGGCCGTCTCTTTCCGGTCTTGTTGCATCTGACTGTAAAGGCGTGTCCGTAGCAAGGAAATCGCCAATTGATTCGCGAACGCGTTCAATTCCGACTTTTCACTCGCATCGAACTGTTCGTCATAACAAGCGAGGTAGAGGCACCCGATCATCTTGCCATCAGACGGGTCCTTTACCGGGATGGCCGTCTCGTGTATATAGTAAGGATAATTGTGAACATCGTCGGCAATTTTTTTCGACGTGGCCTCGAGTGCTTGTGAGGTCATGGTACGTTGTAATAAATATGATTTTTCGATTAAGCTCTCTTGTTGCTCCTCGGTCATTCCATTTGGGACGACCGAATGGATTTCTCCGTCCTTGACGAGCATCAACGCCCCGAATTCCGCTTCGGTCAACAAGACGATTTTTTCGATGACTGAAGAATAGTCGAATAACGATTCCTTCGAGGCGAGCACTTCAATCAATTCGTTTCGGGATTGTAGTTTGGTCTCATTTTGTTTTGATTCCTCGAGCACTTGTTGCGTCTCTTGCTGCTTCGCGTGCATGTTTTCGTTTTGAGCAGCCATCCGTTTGATGAGCGGTCGCCCGATTAATAAAATAGCTCCGATAAACATAACTAACCCGACTACCCAAATCCAACGTAGCGACATCAGTTCGCTCGACGAGACTGTCCCGTCTCGAACGACCCAAGCTCCGATCCCGGTCAAAACGAGGCTAGCGATAAATACTCCGTATAAGATACGGAGTATTTGGCGACTGTCCAATTGTTCAATCCACTTGCCCATAATACGCTCTACTTCCTTCCTTTTTTGAAAACCACTCCACTTCATTCATCAAATAATCGAAATATACATAAAGAGAAATCGTCTGAAAACCGAACTGCTCATGTACTGTGAAATCGGCTGATTTTCTTTTTCTCTAATTAACACATCTAGACGGATATACCCCGAATTTAATAATCCTACACATTCCGATGCGTTTACGTTTGACATCGTCCATTCGGAACAGCTAGCTTGAAAGTAACAATATAAAGAAGAGGTGGATTATGTTATCAATCGATCCGACTGCATTGACTGAACGAGACACGTATAAGTTTTTAATCGGGAGCATCGTCCCGCGGCCGATTGCTTTTGTGACGACGCGCAACGGTGATGTCGTCAATGCTGCCCCATTCAGTTACTTTAATATCATTGCGTCAAACCCTCCGCTCGTCTCGGTGTCCATCCAACGAAAAGACGGCGTCATGAAAGATACGGCTCGGAATGCAGTTGCGACTGAGGAACTCGTGATTCATATCGTCGATGAGACGAATGTCGCACTCGTAAACGAGACGGCGGCGAGCCTAGGGCCAGAGGAAAGTGAGCTCGACCGGACGACGTTCACGCTCGAACCGAGTGACGTCATTGAAACGCCGGGTGTCAAAGAAGCGAAAATCCGGATGGAGTGTAAACTTCATCATCACGTTCCGATTGAACATGACGGAAAAGTGACGGCCGATGTTTTAATCGCCCGTGTCGTCCGTTTTCATGTCGATCCCGAATTGTATCAAGCCGGGCGCATCGACGCAGCGCAATTAGCACCGGTCAGCCGTCTGGCTGGTGATTTTTATGCCAAACTCGGTGAACAGTTCGAGATTGAACGACCTAAATAAATATCGAAGGCGCCGCTCGTTTTGGAGAGAGGGCGCCTGTTTTCGGGTAAAGAACGGAAAGCCGATTCGTACGATGTATTTCTTTCATTCAAGCGGCTCAATATGTCACAATAAAATCAGAACATTCGAATTTCGGAAGAGACAGGAACAAGAGAAAAAGGGGAGTCGGCCATGTCTTATCGTCCAGCCATTCAATCGATCATCACCGCCATTGAGACGGTGATCGTCGGAAAAGAAGATGTCATCGCGAAAAGTTTGACTGCTTTGCTTGCCGGAGGTCACGTGCTGTTAGAAGATGTCCCGGGTGTCGGGAAGACGATGCTCGTCCGTGCCTTCAGCCGTGCCATCGACCTTAACTTTAAACGCGTTCAATTCACTCCAGACATGCTCCCGTCCGATTTGACGGGCATCTCGATGTATAACCAAAAGACGAAAGAGTTTGAATATCGTCCCGGCCCGCTCATGGGCAACATCGTCCTAGCCGACGAGATCAATCGGACGTCACCGAAGACGCAGTCGGCGCTCTTAGAGGCGATGGCGGAGCGCAGTGTGACCGTTGACGGCGAAGTGAAGATTCTTCCGTCGCCGTTCTTCGTCATGGCGACCCAAAACCCGATCGAGCATGAAGGGACGTACCCGTTACCGGAAGCCCAACTCGACCGTTTCCTTCTCAAAATCGAGATGGGCTATCCGTCATTCAATGAGGAGATTGCCTTGTTGACCCGCTTCGAGAAGGCAGAACCGCTAGAAGCGTTGCAAAGTGTCATCTCGAAAGAAGAAGTGGAACAGATGCAGCGTGAAGTACGCGACGTTCACGTCTCGAGCGCGGTCAAGCAGTATATCGTCCGCTTGATTCATGAGACGCGGAACGACCCGTTCACATACCTCGGCGGAAGTCCGCGGGCGACGCTCGCTCTAATGAAAACGGCTCAGGCGTGGGCATACATCCATAACCGTGATTTCGTCTTACCGGATGACGTCAAAGCACTCGCTGGTAACGTGCTCGGGCACCGGGTATTGTTGACGGCGGAAGCGCGCTATAAAGGGAAGACGTCAGAGCAACTCGTCAAAGGGTGGCTCGACACACTTCCCGTCCCGATGGATCGCGAGGTCAAGGAAGTATGAAAAATTGGATGAAGCTGTTCCTCGTCTGGGCGGCGGCATTCGGACTTTATGCGTTCGCTCGCATCGAGGGGAGTATTGTCGCGTCGACGCTATGGTGGTCATTTTTCGTCTTGACCGTGTACTGGACGCTGTTCATGGTGTATCCGGTCACGGCGGCGAACGTGTCTCGTCGCGTCACGACAAAACGGCTCGTCTCTGGGCAGACGATGGACGTGGCACTTCGAATCGAACGGAAGTACCCGTTCCTCGTCGGTGTCGTCACGCTTGAAGAGGCACCGCCATCACGCTTGGCCGAAGTGACGGATCCGATCGTCACTCCGGTCGATCGTTTCTTTCGACGTAGTGAGACGATCCATTATGAGATTGAACACATTAAACGAGGCATTCATGTGTTTGACCGGACACTCCTTCACGTGCGTGACGTCTTTGGGTTATTCGACCGTAAACGGACGCTTCGGATTGAGACGGTCGTCGAAGTCTCCCCGGCTGAACTGCCTTTCGATTTGCCGCGCGATGAACACGTCGGCGGACGGGGCGAGCAATATCGGCGCACCCGGACATATACCGAAGTCGCCAATACGACGAGCGGTGTCCGTGAGTATGCGGCCGGTGACCGTATCGGCCGGATCGATTGGAAAGCGTCGGCCCGTCGAGACAACTTGATGACGAAGACGTTCGACCAAGAACAAGAAAAGAAACTATCGCTCGTATTCGTGCCGTCGGCTTCGGCTGGGCATGAGGAAGCGTTCGAACGTTCGCTGTCACTGCTCGTCGGGGCGATTCGGCAACTCGAGCGCAAAAACTTGCCGTTTGAACTGTACGTCATTGAAGAGCAGGTCCGCTTGTTCCACTTGCCGGACCAAAGTGCCGAGCTTGGGCATTATCTGTTGACGGCGACGCCGGAACCGGAAGCCCGTCTCGTCGAGCGGGTCAAGCGCAACATGCCGCAGGAGACGGGCAACTTGATTTTGATTAGCCCGTTCGAGACGAAATGGGTGCGCGAACTCATGCATGAGACCCAAGGCAGCTATCATCTCTATACGGCGAATGAGGTGACGACATGACCGAGTGGGTGAAGCGAATCGTTTATACGGCCCTGGCCGCTTACTTGTTGTCATTTTGGGTTGAACCGATCGTCGGAAGCACGACGTTTGATGTGAACTGGCCGTTTTTATTTTTGCTGCTCGTGCCGATGTTTGCGAGCCTGCTCCCTTGGTACGGCTTTATCGCTGTCGTCGTCCT
Source organism: Exiguobacterium sp. SH31 (assembly GCF_001816105.1). Taxonomy (NCBI): domain Bacteria; kingdom Bacillati; phylum Bacillota; class Bacilli; order Caryophanales; genus Exiguobacterium; species Exiguobacterium sp. SH31. The sequence goes on along the minus strand of NZ_LYTG01000077.1, from coordinate 11,304 downwards.
CAACTTTTTTACTGTCCTCTACATCTATCACGGCAGTTTGCTCGACTGGTTCGGACTATGGCTCGACGACTTGACAGGTGTATTGAGCGGGGCGCTGCCTGAAGAAGCGATTTTCTTCTCGGCGATGGCGCTCATCGGTGTCTTGTTTGCCATTTTGGTCGGTCGGACGTACCCGAGCTACGGCTTCGTTCTCGGAATGATCGTCTCGACGCTTGGATTGATGGCGTATTTTGACACATGGACGCTCTATGATGGTGAAAGTAATATCCTATTCGCCATCTTGGCATCGCTCTTTCTCTTGTTCGTGACCGATGTGGCGAAGCGTCCGAGCAAATCTCTCGTCCGTTACGTCAGCATCGGCCTGCTAGCTGCGGTTGTCATCGTACTTGGCAGTGTGTCTCCGACAATCGAAGGGGACTGGTCTGATCGATTGACGACGAGTTTCCAAAACGCGGTGAACGAGGGCGGTTCGGGGAGTGGTCGCGTCGGTTATGGCGTGAACGACGAACAGCTCGGCGGTCCGTTCGAACAAGATGACGGCATCGTCTTCATCGCACGGGGTGTGCCGGCCCGCTATTGGCGCATCGAGGCAAAAGAGATTTATACGGGTAAAGGATGGGTTGAATCCCCTGTCCTCGATTCTGACTATAACCGGGGGCAGCTCGTCGACGATGAGGTCGATACGACCCCGGAACAGGCGTTGCTCCGATTTGACCGCCGCCAGTCGTTCGTCCCCTATGGCGGGGAATACCCGCAGGCAGCGGAGACGGAGAGTGGGACGGAGTTCCTTGTCGGAGACATCGAAGAGTCGTTCCCGAATGAGACGATCCACATTCGCCCCTCCGGAAAAATCGTATTCGATAATGACGGACAAGTGACGCCGGAAACGATTCAGTTGCGATACAGCGTCCCTTCATTTACAGAACAACAACTCGAGCTGAACGAACCGGTGACGACGTTGACGGACGAGGAGCAACAAGCTTATTTGCAGTTGCCGGATACGCTACCGGACCGGGTCCGTGATTTAGCGGTCGAGATTATGGCCGACAGTGAGAACCCTTACGAACAAGCGCAAGCGATCCAAGCCTTCTTCCAGTCAGGCGAGTTCCAATATGACACGGAAGATGTGGCAACCCCTGAAGGCGAGACCGACTATGTCGACCAGTTCTTGTTCGATACGCTCGTTGGGTACTGTGATAACTTCTCAACGTCAGCGGCCGTGCTCCTGCGGGCGAACGGTGTGCCAACGCGTTGGGTGAAAGGCTTTACGATGGGGGATACACGCGGAGTCATCCAAGGTGAGGAAGAATATACGGTCCGAAACCGCCACGCCCACTCGTGGGTCGAGTATTTCGTGGAAGGGGCTGGTTGGGTGCCGCTCGAGGCGACGATCAGTTTCTCTGACGCCAACTTGTTGCAAGTCGAGACAGAATCGGACACGCAAGCGGATGATCCCGTGGCGAACGACCCTCAGGCGAACCAAAATGATCAACAGACAAACCGTCCGCAAGAAGACTTGGCGCTCGACGACGTCGTGACAGGCGAGACAGCGGCCGAGTCGTGGAACATACCGGTTTGGGCTTGGGTGCTCATCGTTTTTGCAGCCGCCTTGCTCGTCTGGAACCGCAAGTCACTCGAACGGTTGATCATGGTCCTCTGGTGGACGAGACGTCCGCTCAATGAACCACGTCTCGTGGCGATGCATCGTTATCTCGTGAAACGGCTTCGCGGCGCCGGATTTAAAGTTGAGGGCCGGACGCCGTCCGAGCTCGCGGCCGAAGTCGATGCGTACTATGAATCGGACGAAATGACGCGCCTGACACGCTTGTTCGAACAGAGCCTTTACGCTGATCAAACTCCGAATTCAAAATATAAAGAATATTGGAAAATCATGATTCGCCGAATTATGAGTTGAAGTGAACGGGTGCATACAGTAAGATAGACGCATTAGTTAGACAATTGAACAAAGCATTCCTTCGTATATACTCGCGAATTGGCGCGAGAGTCTCTACCGGACCACCGTAAATGGACCGACTATGAAGGAGCACGTTTCGTATACAGAAAAAAGGGCGTGCTTCTTCTTCGGTTTGGTGAATCCGGGGGAGAGGCTCGCTCTTTTTTTGAGATGAAGGCAGAAAGGTGGAGGTTTTGTGAAGATAGAACAAGAAATGATTTTGGTGCTCGACTTTGGAGGACAATACAATCAGTTGATCACACGCCGAGTGCGTGACCTTGGGGTGTACAGTGAGCTTCATTCCCATAAGATGACCGCTGCCGAGATTCGTGAACTTGCCCCGGCCGGTATTATTTTCTCGGGCGGACCGAACAGTGTTTACGCGGAAGGTGCGTACCGCTGCGATCCGGAAATCTTTGAACTCGGCATCCCGATCTTTGGGATCTGTTACGGGATGCAGCTCATGACGCATCATTTCGGTGGACGCGTCGAACGTGCGGCCCATCGCGAGTATGGGAAAGCGACGCTGTTCTCGACACCTGAAGCATCTGCCCTCTATAAAGGGTTACCGGTTGAGCATACGGTGTGGATGAGCCACGGTGACCTCGTCATGGAAGCACCGGAAGGGTTCATCGTCGATGGGACGAACCCGTCTTGCCCGGTCGCCTCGATCAAAAACGACGACCTCAAAATGTATGGTGTCCAGTACCATCCGGAAGTACGTCACTCGGAGTACGGCAACGACATCTTGAAAAACTTCATCTATGAAGTGTGTGGTGCCAAAGGCGAGTGGTCGATGGAGAACTTTATCGACATCGAAGTCGAGAAGATCCGTGAGATCGTCGGCGATAAACAAGTCCTCTGCGCCTTGTCTGGCGGTGTCGACTCATCTGTCGTCGCAGCACTCGTCCATCGTGCGATTGGGGACCAGTTGACGTGTATGTTCGTCGACCATGGTTTGCTCCGTAAAAATGAGGCGGATAGCGTCATGAAGACGTTCGCGGACGGATTCAACATGAAAGTCATCAAAATCGATGCGCAAGAACGTTTCATGGCGAAACTAGCCGGTGTCTCGGATCCGGAACAGAAACGGAAAATTATCGGCAATGAGTTCATTTACGTGTTTGACGAAGAAGCGTCTCAACTCGTCGATATGGACTTCCTTGCCCAAGGGACGCTTTACACGGATATCATCGAGAGCGGTACTGACACGGCGCAGACGATCAAGTCGCACCATAACGTCGGTGGCCTGCCTGAAGATATGAACTTCACGTTGATCGAGCCGCTCAACACGCTATTCAAAGATGAAGTACGGGAACTTGGTACAGAACTCGGCCTTCCTGAATACATCGTTTGGCGTCAGCCGTTCCCGGGACCGGGTCTTGGCATTCGCGTCCTCGGTGAGATCACGGAAGAGAAGCTTGAAATCGTACGCGAGTCGGATGCGATCCTTCGCGAAGAAGTGAAGAAGGCTGGACTCGAACGCGATATCTGGCAGTACTTCACTGTCCTCACACCGATCCGTTCGGTCGGGGTCATGGGCGACGAGCGGACGTACGACTATGCGGTCGGCGTTCGTGCCGTCACGTCGATTGACGGGATGACATCGGACTGGGCACGTATCCCGTGGGACGTGCTTGAAAAGATTTCAGTTCGAATCGTCAATGAAGTCAGTCACGTCAACCGTGTCCTGTACGACATCACATCGAAGCCACCAGCAACAATCGAGTGGGAATAAACTTGAGCAGAGGGGAATCCCTCTGCTTTTGTCTATTTCCGAACATTTAACGAAAAAATATTAATAAAATCCGTCATTTTGTTGACATTCGATTTTAACGCTGATAAGATAAAAACGTTCTTATTCATATCCGAACAATCAAATTAAATTTTGCCGTATAATATCGGGAATATGGCCCGAGAGTCTCTACGAAATCACCTTAAATGATTTCACTACGGCGAGACATATATAAGGGGACGTCTGTCCCTGTATGTTTCGCGTGGGGTCCTCGGTCATTGATCGGGGACCTTTCTCGTTTTACGGCGAGCCAAGGAGGAAAACCAATGAGCACACAGCTCAAGCAAGAACCGAAACATCAACCGTCAGAAAGCCGGATCGAACGTCACTTCCAGTTGAAAGAACTTGGAACGAACGTTAAAACCGAACTCGTCGCAGGATTCACGACATTCCTCGCGATGGCGTACATCTTGTTTGTCAACCCGAACGTGCTTGGGGCTGCTGGGATGGACATGGGTGCCGTCTTCGTGGCAACCGGTCTCGTCGCACTTATTGGATCGGTCACGATGGGGCTATTCGCCAACTATCCGATCGCCATCGCGCCAGGTATGGGGCTTAACGCCTTCTTCGCCTACAGTGTCGTCATCGGGATGGGCATCCCGTGGCAGACGGCGCTCTCAGGTGTACTCGTCTCAGGATTGTTCTTTATCGCTTTGACGCTCTCAGGTATTCGTGAGACGGTCGTTAACGCGATTCCGGCTCCGCTTAAAATGGCGGTGGCGGCAGGGATTGGTTTCTTCATCGCCTTCATCGGCTTGAAAAATGCTGGAATTGTTGTTGCGAACGAAGCGACACTTGTCGGCCTTGGGTCGCTCGGGACAGGAACTACGCTTCTCGCGGTATTCGGTCTCGTCGTCAGTGCATTGTTGATGGCTCGAGACATCAAGGGTGGAATTTTCATTGGGATGTTGTTGACAGCCATCGCGGGAATGATTTTCGGTCTCGTACCGACACCGACTGCAATTTCAGATGTTGTATCGATGCCGCCAAGCATGTCTTCGACGTTCGGCCAAGCATTCATCAACTTCGGTGAGGTTTTCACGCTTCAAATGCTCATCGTCATCTTGACGTTCTTCTTCATCGACTTCTTTGATACGGCAGGAACACTCGTTGCTGTTGCGCGTCAAGCTGGAATCATGAAAGAAAATAAAGTACCACGTGCTAGTAAGGCGCTCATGGCGGATTCGACTGCAACGGTTGCGGGTGCGATCTTCGGTACATCGACAGCGACGTCTTACGTCGAATCGTCAGCGGGTGTAGCGGCGGGTGGTCGTACAGGGTTGACTGCTGTGTTCGCAGGTCTCTTCTTCGGGTTAGCGTTGTTCTTCTCACCACTCTTGGCAGTAGTCACGGCACCGGTCACGGCACCGGCGCTCATCATCGTTGGTGTGTTGATGGCTTCGGCTCTCCTTGATATCGATTGGAAAAAAATCGAAATCGCGGTTCCGGCATTTTTGACGATTATCATGATGCCGCTCACGTCATCGATTGCTACTGGGATTGGACTTGGGTTTATCCTTTATCCGCTCATGATGATCGCGAAAGGGAAGACGAAAGAAATTCATCCAATCATGTACGGGATGCTCGTCATTTTCCTTGCTTACTTCATGTTCTTACCGCACGCATAACGTGACTAAGGCCGACTCGATCAAGAGTCGGCCTTTTTGTATGCAGTGTTTTCTGGCAGGAACGGGTCATACATCGTGAGTGCGTGGTTTTCGGTGATGAACTCGTTGCGCAGCAGTGTCCCGCCCCACCATTCCTTTGTGAAATGGTGGTTTTGTTCGTATATTTTATAACTAACGGCCGGCGGGATGTCGGACCGCCATTCGCCGACAAGTTCATTTCCTTCTATATATAGAAGTAATTGATATGTTTGGGTTGTCTGATTCGTAATTTGCAGATCGAGATAATTGTATGAACATGTCGCCCCGCTTTCGAAAGGTTGATCACGTCTTGAGTCCAGAAAGACATCGTAACTGTGCCGATAGCGTTCGGTGACAGTGAGGGGACTGTGCAACGTGATCCAGTAAATTAAATTTGGCATAAGCCACCGCCGACACCGGTTATGATTTTTCCATAGTGAAGAATCATTCCGTCGACATAACCTTTCCGTTTTGTCGGTCGTCCGATTGACTTCCAGTGAAATCATACTTCACCAGGGTGGACGATTAAATTATTGAGTTGTTTGATCGCGATATTTAACTTGATCACTTTGTTTCGTTGCATTTCCATATCGACATCACGGAGTTTTCTGTATAAAGGTGTGCGATGGGTGTGGATCAAATGAGGTAACGACGTTTTACTTTTCGTGGACGCATAGTGCTTCTAGTCCGGAGACTTCGCTTGAGCGTATCTGCTTGTGTCCCAGCCCAGATACGTAGGGGCGACCTGTGTTTTGGTTGTAGTTGGTGCATGGTGTGGCCGCCTTCTGTGAATAAGTATAGGGAACGTATTCAAGTAGCGGAGAGTGATTCCTTCCTTAGTAATAAAGAGAAGATGAATTTTTCTAAAGTTTTTTTAGAATAATGCTTGCCAGGCAGTTTGGAGGATGATATAGTTATCTCTGTTGCCAACAACGCTTTCGGAAAACGAGAAAAAAGTTGTTGACATGATTTGAAAAGAAATGTTATTATCATTTAGTCGCTAAGCGCGACAGACGAACTTTGAAAACTGAACGATGAGGCAAAAAAAAGTTTTACAAGTTTTGAATGAAGCGCAAGCTTCGTCATTTTCAAGAGCTATATCAAATTCTTTGGAGAGTTTGATCCTGGCTCAGGACGAACGCTGGCGGCGTGCCTAATACATGCAAGTCGAGCGCAGGAAATCGACGGAACCCTTCGGGGGGAAGTCGACGGAATGAGCGGCGGACGGGTGAGTAACACGTAAAGAACCTGCCCTCAGGTCTGGGATAACCACGAGAAATCGGGGCTAATACCGGATGGGTCATCGAACCGCATGGTTCGAGGATGAAAGGCGCTTCGGCGTCGCCTGGGGATGGCTTTGCGGTGCATTAGCTAGTTGGTGGGGTAATGGCCCACCAAGGCGACGATGCATAGCCGACCTGAGAGGGTGATCGGCCACACTGGGACTGAGACACGGCCCAGACTCCTACGGGAGGCAGCAGTAGGGAATCTTCCACAATGGACGAAAGTCTGATGGAGCAACGCCGCGTGAACGATGAAGGCCTTCGGTCGTAAAGTTCTGTTGTAAGGGAAGAACAAGTGCCGCAGGCAATGGCGGCACCTTGACGGTACCTTGCGAGAAAGCCACGGCTAACTACGTGCCAGCAGCCGCGGTAATACGTAGGTGGCAAGCGTTGTCCGGAATTATTGGGCGTAAAGCGCGCGCAGGCGGCCTTTTAAGTCTGATGTGAAAGCCCCCGGCTCAACCGGGGAGGGCCATTGGAAACTGGAAGGCTTGAGTATAGGAGAGAAGAGTGGAATTCCACGTGTAGCGGTGAAATGCGTAGAGATGTGGAGGAACACCAGTGGCGAAGGCGACTCTTTGGCCTATAACTGACGCTGAGGCGCGAAAGCGTGGGGAGCAAACAGGATTAGATACCCTGGTAGTCCACGCCGTAAACGATGAGTGCTAGGTGTTGGAGGGTTTCCGCCCTTCAGTGCTGAAGCTAACGCATTAAGCACTCCGCCTGGGGAGTACGGTCGCAAGGCTGAAACTCAAAGGAATTGACGGGGACCCGCACAAGCGGTGGAGCATGTGGTTTAATTCGACGCAACGCGAAGAACCTTACCAACTCTTGACATCCCCCTGACCGGTACAGAGATGTACCTTCCCCTTCGGGGGCAGGGGTGACAGGTGGTGCATGGTTGTCGTCAGCTCGTGTCGTGAGATGTTGGGTTAAGTCCCGCAACGAGCGCAACCCTTGTCCTTAGTTGCCACCATTCAGTTGGGCACTCTAAGGAGACTGCCGGTGACAAACCGGAGGAAGGTGGGGATGACGTCAAATCATCATGCCCCTTATGAGTTGGGCTACACACGTGCTACAATGGACGGTACAAAGGGCAGCGAAGCCGCGAGGTGGAGCCAATCCCAGAAAGCCGTTCTCAGTTCGGATTGCAGGCTGCAACTCGCCTGCATGAAGTCGGAATCGCTAGTAATCGCAGGTCAGCATACTGCGGTGAATACGTTCCCGGGTCTTGTACACACCGCCCGTCACACCACGAGAGTTTGTAACACCCGAAGTCGGTGAGGTAACCGCAAGGAGCCAGCCGCCGAAGGTGGGACAGGTGATTGGGGTGAAGTCGTAACAAGGTAGCCGTATCGGAAGGTGCGGCTGGATCACCTCCTTTCTAAGGAAAATGCCCATGTGGCATTGCCCATCGTTCAGTTTTGAGGGTTCGTCCCTCGATTGTTCTTTGAAAACTGAAGATTCATCAAGACATCAAACCAAGAACAATATGCATGGTCCGTTCGGACCGTGTGTCTTAGAAACGCTAGATCAAGGTAGAAAGGGCGTACGGTGGATGCCTTGGCACTAGGAGCCGATGAAGGACGCGACGAACAGCGAAATGCTCTGGGGAGTGGTAAGTGCACTTTGATCCAGAGGTATCCGAATGGGGGAACCCACCGCCGGGAGACTGGCGGGACACCCGTGTGAATACATAGCACGGCGTGAGGCAAACCCGGGGAACTGAAACATCTAAGTACCCGGAGGAAGAGAAAGAAAATTCGATTCCCTGAGTAGCGGCGAGCGAAACGGGAACAGCCCAAACCAGGAAGCATGCTTCCTGGGGTTGTAGGACACTCTATACGGAGTTACAAAGGGATAGGATAGGTGAACGACCTGGAAAGGTCGGCCAGAGAAGGTGACGGCCCTGTAGCTGAAATCTTATCCCCTCCAGAGTGGATCCTGAGTACGGCGGGACACGTGAAACCCCGTCGGAATCCGGGAGGACCATCTCCCAAGGCTAAATACTTCCTAGTGACCGATAGTGAACCAGTACCGTGAGGGAAAGGTGAAAAGCACCCCGGAAGGGGAGTGAAATAGATCCTGAAACCGTATGCCTACAAGTAGTCAGAGCCCGTTAACGGGTGATGGCGTGCCTTTTGTAGAATGAACCGGCGAGTTACGATGGCGGGCAAGGTTAAGCTGATGAGGCGGAGCCGCAGCGAAAGCGAGTCTGAATAGGGCGCATCAGTCCGTCGTCGTAGACCCGAAACCAGGTGATCTACCCATGTCCAGGATGAAGGTCAGGTAACACTGACTGGAGGTCCGAACCCACGCACGTTGAAAAGTGCGGGGATGAGGTGTGGGTAGCGGTGAAATGCCAATCGAACCTGGAGATAGCTGGTTCTCCCCGAAATAGCTTTAGGGCTAGCCTCGAGGTGAAGAGTTCCGGAGGTAGAGCACTGATTGGACTAGGGGCCCCCACAGGGTTACCGAATTCAGTCAAACTCCGAATGCCGGCAACTTGTACTCGGGAGTCAGACTGCGAGTGATAAGATCCGTAGTCGAAAGGGAAACAGCCCAGACCATCAGCTAAGGTCCCAAAGTGTATGTTAAGTGGAAAAGGATGTGGCGTTGCACAGACAACTAGGATGTTGGCTTAGAAGCAGCCACCATTCAAAGAGTGCGTAATAGCTCACTAGTCGAGTGACGCCGCGCCGAAAATTTAACGGGGCTAAACATACCACCGAAGCTATGGATTCCGTAAGGAATGGTAGGGGAGCGTTCCAAGCAGCAGTGAAGCGGTATCGTGAGGAGCCGTGGAGCGCTTGGAAGTGAGAATGCCGGTGTGAGTAGCGAAAAGAGGGGTGAGAATCCCCTCCGTCGAAAGCCCAAGGTTTCCTGAGGAAGGCTCGTCCGCTCAGGGTTAGTCTGGACCTAAGCCGAGGCCGAAAGGCGTAGGCGATGGACAACAGGTTGATATTCCTGTACCGCCGTACCACCGTTTGAACGATGGGGGGACGCAGAAGGATAAGGTAACCGTGCGACTGGAAGTGCACGGACAAGCAGCGAGGCCGTCGGGTTGGCAAATCCGCCCGGCACACAAGGTTGAGCTGTGATGTGGAGCCCGTAGGGCGAAGTACCGGATTTCACGCTGCCAAGAAAAGCCTCTAGTAAGGAGGTCGGCGCCAGTACCGTAAACCGACACAGGTAGGCGAGATGAGAATTCTAAGACGCGCGGGATAACTCTCGTTAAGGAACTCGGCAAAATGGTCCCGTAACTTCGGGAGAAGGGACGCTTATGGCAACATAAGCCGCAGTGAATAGGCCCAAACGACTGTTTAGCAAAAACACAGGTCTCTGCTAAATCGCAAGATGAAGTATAGGGGCTGACGCCTGCCCGGTGCTGGAAGGTTAAGGGGATGTGTCATCGCAAGAGAAGCACTGAACCGAAGCCCCAGTAAACGGCGGCCGTAACTATAACGGTCCTAAGGTAGCGAAATTCCTTGTCGGGTAAGTTCCGACCCGCACGAAAGGCGTAACGATTTGGGCACTGTCTCAACGAGAGACCCGGTGAAATCATAGTACCTGTGAAGATGCAGGTTACCCGCGACAGGACGGAAAGACCCCATGGAGCTTTACTACAGCCTGATATTGAGGCTTTGTACGCGATGTACAGGATAGGTGGGAGTTTGTGAAGCCGGAGCGCCAGCTTCGGTGGAGACATCCTTGGGATACCACCCTTTGCGTATAGAGTCTCTAACTCGCAGCCGTGATCCGGCTGGAGGACCGTGTCAGGCGGGTAGTTTGACTGGGGCGGTCGCCTCCTAAACAGTAACGGAGGCGCCCAAAGGTTCCCTCAGAATGGTTGGAAATCATTCGCAGAGTGCAAAGGCAGAAGGGAGCTTGACTGCGAGACCTACAAGTCGAGCAGGGACGAAAGTCGGGCTTAGTGATCCGGTGGTTCCGCATGGAAGGGCCATCGCTCAACGGATAAAAGCTACCCTGGGGATAACAGGCTGATCTCCCCCAAGAGTCCACATCGACGGGGAGGTTTGGCACCTCGATGTCGGCTCATCGCATCCTGGGGCTGGAGTAGGTCCCAAGGGTTGGGCTGTTCGCCCATTAAAGCGGTACGCGAGCTGGGTTCAGAACGTCGTGAGACAGTTCGGTCCCTATCCGTCGTGGGCGCAGGAAATTTGAGGAGAGCTGTCCTTAGTACGAGAGGACCGGGATGGACGCACCGCTGGTGTACCAGTTGTTCCGCCAGGAGCATCGCTGGGTAGCTACGTGCGGACGGGATAAGTGCTGAAAGCATCTAAGCATGAAGCCCCCTCCGAGATGAGATTTCCCTTTGAGCAATCAAGAAAGACCCCTCAGAGACGATGAGGTAGATAGGTCATGGGTGGAAGCACGGCGACGTGTGGAGCTGAATGATACTAATCGGTCGAGGCTTTGATCTAGAAACGGTTTGAACTTGATGAGTCTTCAGTTTTGAGAGAGTAATCTTTCAAAAAAAGTTTGACATTATGTAAAAATAATGTTAATCTCATATATGTCTGGTGGCGATAGCGAAGCGGCCACACCCGTTCCCATGCCGAACACGGAAGTTAAGCGCTTCAGCGCCGAAAGTAGTTGGGGGTC
>NZ_LYTG01000076.1:0-3243 GCF_001816105.1 Exiguobacterium sp. SH31 | reverse complement strand
TTGTCTGGTGGCGATAGCGAAGCGGTCACACCCGTTCCCATGCCGAACACGGAAGTTAAGCGCTTCAGCGCCGAAAGTAGTTGGGGGTCTCCCCCTGTGAGGATAGGACGTTGCCGGGCAATATGAAGGACGATCAAGCACATGCTTGGTCGTCCTTTTTTGTCGTTCATTTGAAACTTTTTGTCGTATTTTATCGTACAACGAGACAAGGGTTACAGAAGAAAGGGAGTATACCGCAATGAATGAATTATATGAACGCCAGTTGACACTTCAACAAAGCCTAGCTGAACGAGACCGATTGGCTCGTAAACTGAAGACTCTCGACAAACAAATTGCCGAACATGAGACTGTTCGAAAACAGTTGCTTAATACGTTCACGAAAGAACAGCGTGATGTCTATGACTTAGAGACATTTTCGCTCGTCAATGCATGGCGTAAGCTGCGTGGAACGTTTAGCGAGCAGCGCACGATTGAATTAGAAGAAGCGGCCCGGGCAGAATTCAAGCTGCGAGAACACGAGGCGATGATTGATGAGTTAGTGCTTGAGCGTCGAGATTTGTATGAAACCTTTGAGGCATATAACGGGATCGATGCGAAATGGGCAGCGTTTATGAAAGAGAAAGAAGGTCACCTGAAGCAGGATCCTAAGGTAAGAGAAGAGTTGTACCGTCTCACGAATCAACAGGCGGAAACGAAAGAAGTGGTCGTCGAGTATAAAGAAGCGATCGCAGCAGGTAACGCAGCACGAGCTGCCATCTCAAAGGCGCTCAAACACCTCGACAGTGCGAAGAGTTGGTCAACATATGACACGTTCTTCGGAGGTGGCTTGATTGCGACAGCGATGAAACATGACGCGATCGATGCTTCTGAACGGAAGCTGCATGAACTCCAATCCGCACTTGAGCGTTTCTCGCGTGAATTGGCTGATGTGAAAGGGATTGTCAGTGGCTTACACATCGAGCGTGGTTCGCTCGTCCAGTTCGCGGATTACTTCCTCGATGATATTTTTTCCGAATGGACGATGCACGGACGAATCAATGATTCACTCGACAAAGTGAACGGGCTCGATCGCGAGATTGCCAAACTAATTGAAAAAATGACGCGAGATGTCGAGCGGCTGGAACGACAACTCGAAGATACGGAAGAAAAATGGAAACAGCTCATCGTCACACGATGAGCTGTTTGATCATTCCGGTCGCTTCAGCCAGTGTCGTAACCCTTTGCCGGCATGTGGTCCGTCTGCGTAGCGCGGGATGATGTGCAAGTGGGCATGGGGAACTGTCTGATTGGACGCTGTACCGACGTTCCAGCCGAGCGTATAGCCGTCAGGACCGTACGTCTCCTCTAGGAAAGACTTGGCGTCATGAAGCAAGGTGTATGTATCGCTCCATTCCGTCGGTGTTAACTCAAACGTTGTCGCCCGGTGCTGTTTCGGGACGATGACACCGGAACCGACGAGGACGTCTTGTTCGCGGTCATGCATCAGAAAGTAGCACGTGTCGTTCTCAGCGATGATGCGTTGGGACGGATCGAGATGTGGATGACAAAATGGACAGTTCGACATTGGATTGGTACACTTCCTTTCTGTGTATAGTGTATCAAAGGGGGATTTACTATGGAGCGATTCATTAATCAAATCATCGATCAAATTGATCTGAACGAACGGACGCTCATCGGGATTTCGGGTCACGGGGGTGCCGGGAAGACGACGTTCGCCAAACAGTTACAAACACGTCTCGGGGAGGTCAACTACATTAACACCGACCCGTATATCACGGACTCGACGCTTCGGAAGAGTGCGATGATCGACTATACAGTCGATGGGAAGGTGCATCACTATAAGATGACGGCCTGTCATCCGGCGGCGCATCACTTGTTGTCGCTCGAGCGAGATATGCGAATGGTACGGGGAGGGGTCGGTTTTTATACGATCGATGTCCCGTATCTCGAACGGATGTGGATCGATCCCGAGAAGCAGGTCACCATCGTCGAGGGAATGAGCGTCGCCTTTCTCGATCCGAGCTATATGGATATATCGGTCTATCTATATACAGACGGCGAGACAGAGTTCGCCCGACGCGCTGCTCGTGACATAACGGAGCGAGGGATGGAGATGGAATACTTGAAAGCATCGCATGAAGAACGGCGTCTGCAATACGAGCTGTTCATGCATCCGTATCGCGACAACTTTCAAACGATCGTCTCGATCAACGGTGACAGGTTGACGATTGAGAAAAGTCCATACAAAAACCGCTCATGAAGAGCGGTGGCTGCGTAGCGTATCTTGGATCCCGAGTCCGAGTCGGTCTTGTTCGTGCTCGAGCTGTTCCCAGGTGAGGGATCGGTGCCGGAGTTCGACGTCGGTCGCCATCGAGTCGAGCGTGCGCTGGCGTTCGATATTGTCGAGCCAGTAATAGACGTCGACCCCATTTTCATCCATGCGCCAGAATGATTTCACGACCTCGAACTCATCGGCCCAGTCGCCGACGGGCTTAAACCCATACTTTTCGACGAACGGATAAGGTCGTTCTTCACCGAGCGGGTCGATGACGTTACGGACGAACATGAGCTCGAGTCCGGCATGCTCGGTCGCCTCGAGCAACCGTTTCAACTCAGGGAGTGGTTCGATCTCGATATTTTCGACGACGTCGAACCATACGCGTTTACCATCCGTGTCCCAAACGGTCGCCTCGACACTGTAAGGAGCGCCTGATGTCGATGGGGCATACATCGTCAAGTCGAACGTGAACGGGATATGTTCTTCTGCCCCGGGCTCAAGCACGGCCGTGAGGCGGATCGGGACTTCCTGAATGTCAGCCTCGCGGTTGAATTCGTTACCTTCAAGCGTGATGTCTTTGAATGTTGTCAGGAAGTTGAGCGTCAGTTCATGCAGACGGATCACTTTTGACGTCGGGTTCAAGACGCGAAGCGTCCCGTGAACGGTTTGCTTCGGCACGAACGGGATCGTATGGAAATAGACGGACGCATCTAACTCGGAAAAGAACCATTTTTTAAAGCGGTTGCCCCATTTCGACATGTCGGTCGCGCTCCTTTTCTGTTAATAAAATTACACTCCTTTAAGTGTTCCCGATTCTAATTTCCAAAAAACATTAAGAAAAAGGTTGCATTTTATAACCGTCTCGCTTATTATAGAGAATGTCGAAACAATTCAAATCGTCGCGGGGTGGAGCAGTCTGGTAGCTCGTTGGGCTCATAACCCAAAGGTCGTTGGTTCAAATCCAG
>NZ_LYTG01000075.1:0-18372 GCF_001816105.1 Exiguobacterium sp. SH31 | reverse complement strand
GAGATAGCGAAACGATGACGTTTCGTGTTTTTTTTGTCTAAAATTGAGTGTACAATGAGTACGTATCGCTAGAATCGACCAAAGGAGAAACATCATGTATACATTGATTACCCATTCCGCGCCAGAGACGCAGGCCGTAGCGGAAAAGCTCGCCGCGCTCGTCAAAGCGGGAACGGTCATAACGCTTAACGGGGACCTCGGTGCCGGCAAGACGACGTTCACCCAAGGGTTCGCCAAAGGACTCGGCGTGACGCGTAACGTCAACAGCCCGACGTTCACCATCATGAAACAATACCAAGGGCGCTTGCCGCTCTACCATATGGACGTCTATCGTCTCGAGGACACCGGGGACGATATCGGTCTCGAAGAATACATTAATGGTGACGGCGTCGCCATCGTCGAATGGTCGAACTTGATCGAGTCGTCGCTACCGACCGAGCGGCTCGCGATCACGATCGAACGGACAGGCGACGAGGAGCGCAAAATCACGTTCATACCGACTGGTGAAGCGTATGACACGCTCGTCAAGGAGGTGCTCGTATGAAGCAACTGATGATCGACACGGCGACGACACGTCTGTCCGTCGCCCTCAGTGAGAACGGAAGCATCCATGCAGAAGCGACGGTCATGGTCTCGAAAAACCACGCCGTCACGCTCATGCCGATGATCGAGCAGCTCATGGCGGCCGTCAAATGGACACCGACCGAGCTCGAACGCATCATCGTCACGACGGGACCTGGGTCTTACACCGGTATCCGTATCGGCGTGACGACGGCGAAGACGCTCGCCTATACATTGAAACTTCCGCTCGTCGGCGTATCGGCGCTCCGCCTCATGGCAGCGGCCCCGAACACCGAACTTCCGGTCGTGTCACTCATTGACGCGCGTCGCGGCAACGCCTATATCGGGCACTATCAACAAAACGCACAAGTCACCCCGGACAGTCACGCCTCAGTCGCCGATTGGCTACAAGCAAACATGACAGGACCGTTCGTCGTCGTCGGTGACGTCGAGCCGTTCCGTGACGTGCTTGCAGCATATGACTATATGGAAGCGCCGGCCGCCCACAGTTATGGCCGGGCCGGTGATCTCGTCGCTTTAGGTGAAGCGACGGCGGACGTGCACGCGTTCGAACCGGAATACCTTCGTCTCGCTGAGGCCGAGGCAAAATGGCTCGAGGGACAAAACAATGGCTGACATCAAAATCCGTCGTATGAACTGGCTCGATGTCGAAGAAGTCACGAAAGTCGAAGAGGCGTCATTCGCCATCCCGTGGACGAAAGAAGCGTTCATGAACGAGATGCTCAAGAACGAGCAGGCGATTTATTTCGTCGCCGTCCATGAGCGCCGCGTCATTGGCTTCGTCGGTGTCTGGCAAATCGTCGACGAAGGGCATATCACGAACATTGCCGTCTTACCGGAATACCGGGGCCAAGGCGTCGGCAATATGCTCCTCACGCAGCTCGTCGAGTTCGCTCGTTCGAAGTCACTCGCCGCGCTCACGCTCGAGGTACGCGTCTCAAACATCGGCGCCCAAAAATTATATGAACAGTTCGGCTTCGAGAACGCAGGTCGCCGGAAACGATACTATCAAGACAATAATGAAGACGCCTATATTTATTGGGCGAAGTTAGGAAGTGAATCACAATGAACACATCGCTCATTCTCGCGATCGAGTCGAGCTGTGATGAGACGTCGGTCGCCCTCATTCGTGACGGCAAGACGCTCTTATCGAACGTCGTCTCGTCGCAGATTGAAAGTCATAAACGGTTCGGCGGCGTCGTACCTGAAGTCGCCTCGCGTCACCACGTCGAACGGATCACGTATGTCATCGATGACGCCCTCAGTGAAGCCGGTGTGACGATGGAAGACGTCGACGCGGTCGCGGTCACGCAAGGACCAGGACTCGTCGGTGCCCTTCTCGTCGGGATCAGTGCGGCCAAAGCGCTCGCGTTCGCCCACAGTAAACCGCTCATCGGCGTCCATCATATCGCCGGACACATCTATGCGAACGAACTCGTCGAAGAGATGCAGTTTCCGCTCGTCTGTCTCGTCGTCTCAGGTGGACACACCGAGCTTGTCTATATGCCGGAGCACGGTGTGTTCGAAGTGATCGGTGAGACACGTGACGATGCGGCTGGTGAGGCGTATGACAAAGTCGCCCGCACGCTCAGTCTCCCATATCCAGGTGGCCCGGCCATCGATCGGTTGGCAGCTAGCGGGGAAGATACGTATAAATTCCCGCGTGTCCGGCTCGAGGCTGGAAGTTTCGACTTCAGCTTCAGCGGGCTCAAGTCGTCCGTCATCAACGCCGTCCATAACGCCGAACAACGCGGTGAGACGGTCGTACCAGAAAACTTGGCGGCGAGCTTCCAAGCGAGCGTCGTCGAGGTGCTAGTGGAGAAAGCGATCCGGGCCGTGAAAGAAAAAGGCGCGAAGCAACTGCTCGTCGCCGGTGGGGTCGCGGCGAACCGTGGGCTCCGGGCCGCCCTCAAGGAAGCGACGGAACGGGAAGGCATCCGTCTCGTCATCCCGCCGCTCAATCTGTGCGGGGACAACGCCGGTATGATCGGTGTGGCGGCGCATCACGCGTATGTGCGCGGCAAGCGCGATACACTGGCGATGAATGCGGTTCCTGGGTTATCCTTAGAAGAGAGCATGACAGTCTAGGGGGAACAGAGAGATGACGAAACGTATCATCATTGGAGGGCTCATCGTATTGCTCGTCGTTGCGACGTTTTTGCAAGTACGTGAGATCATCCGCGCTTATAATATCGCTTATGTAGAAGAAATCGTCCCAGAAGAGACGCGGGTCCGTTCGCTGACGGGCGCTGATACGCTCGAAGGCATCACCCGTGTGACCGGTGAGAACACACTCATCGAGACGCTGTATGGTTATAAGAATCTAGAAGACCAAGACATCAAGAGCGTCATCGTCGTTGACCGTAACCTCGGCGTGCAGCCGAAAGCGAGCGACGCCTATTACGAGCTCTTCCCGGGCCGTGAGGCGACAGAGGAAGAAGCGGCCAAGTTCGATGCGCTCGTCAAAGAGTTCGACGAACAACAACTGTTCGCGCAAGTCATCTCGGCCCATGAGGCCCGTTATGTGACGAACCGCGAAGAGACGCTGACGTTTTATAAAGTGTTCGTCCGCGACGTCGATACGAACGAGTACGTCTTCTTTATCACGGAAGACGGTATCAAGCTCGACTTCCACACGCGCGGCTTCCAACCGCTGCGCTACTTCTAAAAAAGGCTCACAGAAACGGATATTGTCCGTCTCTGTGAGCCTTTTTCATTTGTCTTCGATGAAGAACGTGACGACGAGAAAAGAACTGCAACTACGGTAGACTTTATAGAAAATGCGCCAAGTGAGTATCGATAGTCAGCCGGCCAATAATATGTGCGCATGGATGGGACGCAATTCATAATCCATCAAGCGGATATTTTTAGTCTACTCCATTGATTTCACCTACTTTCTGTTGTTCGTTTACATAGTCTATCTGACAGTCGGATGAACCGGGCTCGTCACTTTATGGTGATCTTTTTAATAGTGGACTCTGGATAAAATTATAATCACAAAAATGGGAAATGGTTACTTTGAGGGCCATAAGCCTAGTATATTTTTCATGACCTAAGAAAATTGTTGTACTATTGTCCTTTTTGTTTTGATAAAAAAGACATCTAGAAAATTGATTAGCAATCTTGAATACTATTAGAAGGTAGTCGAATTATTCACGAAGATGGAGAGTACAAAATTGTGAATGAAAAAGGTGAGGTAGAGGTCTTCATTGGCTCCCCTTGGGCGAAAGACAGTAATGGAAACGAAGTCGAAACATATTATGAGATTAAAGACCAACAGTTGATCCAACATATTGATTATGAAAGAACGGATTATCCTTTAGTCGCTGATCCATTGTTCTGCTCGGATACAATCGATAATACAGCGTCGAAGTATACGGACTCTAATACTTTTTCTGTATATCCACGGACATGTGCACGAACGTATATTACAGCTAGCTATACTTTGGGTGGCGCATTATTAGGCGTTTTTGGGTCAACTGCCATCGGAAAACAGATGTGGTCTGAAGTTGTAGCAGACGCTTCGTATCAAGCGACAAGTACGGCAAACCGCCCGAAGCTCAAAGATCAATTTATCTGTCATGCAGTTAACCCGACTACGATTTGGAAATCATCTTGGAATCTAGATACGAATCGACCGGATGTTTCATTGTTGGATACGTATAAAGCACTTTGTAATCCAGACTATTAAAGGCGAGGTAAACTATGAACATTCAATACTTTGAACCAGATTCGTTATTTTTCATTGTAATCGCGTTGCTAATCCTCTATCCAATCCTTCTTTTAGTAGGGGTGACTACGAGTAAAACAAATCTTATTGGAAAGATTATTTACGGTATTTCAGCATTCTTTTATGCTTACGTGATTTGGTATAGCTACAGCCTAGGCATTTACTTAGACGAGATGTCTGATCCGGCACAAGATGAAGTCATCTTTGGTAGTATAGGATATTTCCATTTAATTTTGTTGGCATTCCCCTACATCTTTTTAACGATGGGTTTTACGTTCAAACAGCATACTCGATCATAATAAAAGAGCGCCTTCCGCTATACGCGGATTGGCGCTCTTTCGTCAGTTTTTCGGTTGTCGATAATTATTTCGATACCACATATTCACCCGGCTCACGACGTAGACGACAAACGCGAGCACCCACATGAACAGCGTCTCTCGATAAAAGTGGCCCCAGACCGAGCCAGGCGCATAAAAGCTATGCACCGTGACATCGATCGGCCAAATGACGAGCCGGATGAACAACGTGCTCATAAGCAAGCCGCTGAAGAGGCTGATGATGATACCGGACCATGTTTGGATGATAAACCCGACGACAATCGGCAGGAAGTAAAATAAAATGGTCGGGACGTTCGTCGCCTCGCCGCGGATGAGTTCCGAGATATATTCGGTCCCACTCGGCACGATGTAGACGAACCCGGTCAGGAATGCATGCATCCAATCGATCCGCATGGCACGGGAACGCATCATGAATGGAGTTCCTCCCATTCTGTGAACAGTTCCGTGATCGACTCTTTCGTCGCGTCGGACTCGGTCGACAGCTCTTGGGCGCGGGCGAAGTCGTTGAACACGTCCGGTTCGCATAACAGCTGCTCGATTTCTTCAAGCCGAGCTTCGTGGCGCTCGATTGTCAGCTCGATCTCTTCGACCCGCTGTTTCAACCGGCGTTCTTCGCGCTGCTGTTCCTTGTCGGCGCGCTGCTTCTTGACGACGACTTGTTTCGTCTCCTCGCGGGCGAGCCGGGCAAGGTCCTCGAGCTCTTCTTTCTTCTCGACGTAATAAGAGTAGTCGCCGAGGTACTCATCGATGCCGTTCGGCGTGATCTCTAAGACACGCGTGGCGAGCCGGTCGATGAAGTAACGGTCGTGGGAGACGAACAGGATCGTCCCGGGATAGTCGACGAGCGCGTTCTCGAGGATCATCTTCGAGTCGAGGTCCAAGTGGTTCGTCGGCTCATCCAAGACGAGCAAGTTCGGTTGCTCGAGCTTGAGCTTGGCGAGCGTCAGCCGGGCTCGTTCGCCGCCGGATAGTTCTTGGACGCGTTTCATGACGTCGTCGCCGCTGAACAAGAACTGGCCGAGTAGACTGCGGACTTCTTGCTCGCGCATGAGCGGCCAGTCGTTCCAAATCTCATCGATGACGCGGTTCGCGTCCGACAAGTTCTGTTGTTCCTGGTCGTAGTAGCCGATCTCGACGCCGGTACCGTAGCGGATGTCACCGGTGAGCGGTGGTTGTTGTTTCGTCAACACTTTGAGGAGCGTCGATTTGCCGACCCCGTTCGGGCCGACGAGGGCGACCGACTCGCCGCGCTGCAGTTGGAAACGCAAGTTCTGTGCAATCGGTTCTTCGTAGCCGATGGCGAGGTCGCTGCCGCTCAACACATCGTTCCCGCTTTGACGTTTGATCGAGAACGACAACACCGCGCTCCGCTCATCACCGTCCGGCACGTCCATGCGGTCGATTTTCTCGAGCCGCTTGCGGACGCTTTGGGCGCGTTTCGTCGTCGTCGCCCGGGCAATGTTCCGTTGGATGAAGTCTTGCATCTTGGCGATCTCTTCTTGTTGCGAATCGAACTGCTTCTTCTCTTGCTCGTAGAGCGCGGCCTTCTGCTCGAGGAATTTCGTATAGTTCCCGACGAAGCGGCGGCTGCGGTTGCGTGACAGCTCGTAGACGACAGAGACGACGCGGTCGAGGAAGTAACGGTCGTGGGAGACGATGAGGACGGCACCTTTATAGCCGCTCAAATATTTCTCGAGCCAGCTGAGCGTCTCGATGTCCAAATGGTTCGTCGGCTCATCCAAGATGAGCAGGTCCGGGCTTTGCAGGAGCATCTTCGCTAAGGCAAGACGTGTCCGCTGTCCGCCTGAGAGCGTATCGATCCGACGTTCGAAGTCGTCCGGATAAAACCGCATCCCGTGCAAGATCGAGCGGATCGTCGCTTCGTACTGATAGCCGCCGCGGTCTTTGAACGTGTGTTGCTCCTCGTCATACGCCGCGAGCAGACGCTCGTAGGCGGCCGGGTCGTTCAAGATGCGCTCCGAGCCCATGTCTTGCTCCATCTGGCGGAGCGTCTTCTCTTGTTCGATCAAGTCGGTGAAGACGGTGAGCATCTCGTTCCACATCGTCTCGTTCGATTCTAATCCTGAGTCTTGGGCGAGATAGCCGATCGTCACGTCTTTTGGCTTCATGATGTCGCCCGAGTCATAGTTGTACTCGCCGGCGATGACTTTTAACAGTGTCGACTTGCCGGCGCCGTTGCGGCCGACGAGGGCGACGCGTTCGCCTTCTTGGATTTCTAGTTTGACATTCTCTAAAATCGGCTCGACGCCGAACGATTTGGATAAGTTGTTGACTTGCAGTAGGATCAAGTGAAAAAACCCCTTTCTCTCTGTTTAGTATACTTTATTTCTTCCCCTTTTCAGGTATATTCATTGAGTGCTTATGTGAATTCGTTTACAATCAAGGTGTATGAAATCAGATTCGTTTGAAACGCGTCGTAAAAAGGAGGCTCTTTCTGTTGAGTCAAAACGAACCAAAGATTCCGCAAGCGACAGCCAAACGGTTGCCACTATACTATCGGTTTATCCAAAGCCTACATTCGTCAGGGAAACAGCGTGTCTCTTCTGCTGAACTGAGCGAGGCGGTCAAGGTCGATTCGGCAACGATTCGCCGTGACTTCTCATACTTCGGTGCGCTCGGTAAAAAGGGATATGGCTATAACGTACAGTATCTGTTAGAATTTTTCCGTAAGACGCTGAATCAAGACGAGATCACGAACGTCGCCTTGGTCGGGGTCGGTCATCTCGGGACAGCGTTCGTCAACTATAACTTCCTTAAAAACAATAACACACATATCGTCGTCGGGTTCGACGCAGACGAGACAAAAGTCGGCACGACGATGTCAGGTGTCCCGATTCATCACGTCGATGAGATGGAACAGATCATGAAGCAAAACAAGATCGATGTCGCCATCCTCACGGTCCCGTCCGCTTACGCGCAACCGGTCGCCGATGATTTGGTCCGCTATGGCGTTCGAGGGATCTTGAACTTCACGCCGGCACGATTGACTGTACCGGACACGGTCCGCGTCCATCATATCGACTTGTCGATCGAACTCCAGTCGCTCATTTACTTTATGCAACACTATCCATCCGCTGAGGGGGTCCATCAATAATGGAATTTCTACAATCATCACTCGTCGTCGGTATGCCAGGTGGCGTCAGTATTTTCGTCATCGCCATCATCGCGCTCATCCTCTTCGGGCCGAAGAAATTGCCAGAGTTCGGCCGGGCAGCAGGGCAGACGCTCCGTGAGTTCAAAAATGCCACGAACGGTATGATGAAAGAGCACGACGAGACCGACAAGAAAGAAATTGAGAAGAAAGAGCAGTAAGCCATGAGCCATCAACCTGATCAAGAACGGGCACTGTCCGATCACTTGACAGAGCTGCGGAGACGACTGATGCTGTCGGCATTTGTCGTCTTTGCCTTCTTTCTGATCGCTTTGCCGAGTGTCAAGTACGTGCTCGCCTATCTGCAGGCGGACCTCGTCGAACGAGGGCTCGAGCTGAACGCCTTTGGGGTCGCGGAC
Organism: Exiguobacterium sp. SH31; assembly: GCF_001816105.1. Lineage (NCBI taxonomy): Bacteria > Bacillati > Bacillota > Bacilli > Caryophanales > Exiguobacterium > Exiguobacterium sp. SH31. The sequence continues at coordinate 10,191 of NZ_LYTG01000075.1, read as the reverse complement.
CCGCTCATGATCTACTTGAACTTGGCGCTCGTCATCGGGCTCGTCGCATCGGGTCCATTTCTACTGTATCAACTGTGGGCGTTCGTCGCACCTGGTCTGCATCCGAATGAACGAAAATGGACGCTCGCCTATATCCCGGTCATCTTTATCTTGTTCCTCATCGGTCTCGCATTCGCCTACTATTGGTTGTTCCCGCTCGTCCTCGATATCTCGACGGACCTCGGGCAAGACCTCGGTCTGACACAGATCATCGGAGCGACGAACTATTTCACGTTCCTGTTGCAGCTGACGATCCCGTTCGGGCTGTTGTTCCAACTTCCGGTCGTGACGATGTTCTTGACACGCATCGGTGTCGTGACACCGTACTTCCTCTCGAAAATTCGGAAGTACGCTTACTTCGCCTTGTTCGTCATCGCGGCATTCATCACGCCGCCGGATTTGACGTCGCACCTCATGGTGTCGCTGCCGCTCTTCTTCCTATATGAGATCAGCTTATCGATCTCGCGCGTGACGTATCGCGGTGTGCTCCGACGTGAGAAAGAAGCGCAAGTGAAAGAACAGATGGATTTGATGAAACAGATGAATGAGAAATGAACACTACGTCATGAGACGGAGTGTTCTTTTTTTATAATTTAGGGCTATTCAATTTTGAAAAAACAACTTAAAATTAGTAATGTTAAATCAAAAATGGATTATTTTTGAAAGTTATGTATTCATAAACAGAAATGAGGAGAACGATGAACAAATGGTTATGGAGCATACTCGTTGTGCTCGTCATGGTGGCGGCGCCCGGATTAGATGTTCGGGCAGATAGTTATGCCAAGCCTGAAATTATTCCGGCGGGAGAAGTGGTAGGAAATAGTGAATATGTGTGGCGCTCGGGAGATCCTGAGACGCTCGTACATGTGAAGACCGGTGAAGTCTATACATTACCGATTCGAGTGTCTGCTGCTTATAATATTTATGCGATCGGGGATGGCCGATTTATGTTAAAAGGGTGGCCGGAGTGGGTGATGTGGGATATACGTACGAATGTAGCGACGACATTCCCAATCGAAGCAGGAAGTGAGAATCGACTCGTCTCAACGAATGTAACAACAGGAATGATGTTATGGGCTGATGACGAAAAGTATATCATCACATCGATGTCAGGTGATATTCGCGGATTGCTCACGAAAGGCAGTGGTCAGGTATACAGTTTGCTCGATGATGGGAACGTCCTCGCGTTCGCCGACGGTCAAGTGACGAAGCGGACGGTTACAGGAGAAGTGCTTGAGACAATCAGTTCCTATTCAGGACAGGTGAAGTGGGCCCGTCACATCAAAGAAGCGAATCAATGGTTCGTAATCAAAAGCGATGACTCGGAGCACATGTTTATTTTCGATTTGGCGACGAAACGATGGATTGAGAAAGATGCGCCAGACGTAAGTAATCTTACGTGGAAAGACGGCACCTACTACTTTATGACGCGAGAAATGTATACGACATTCTATGTCAGTTATAACGTCAGCACGAATGAGTGGAAAGAGGCACCAATTGATGACGCTGACATTCGACAACACGGTCCTTGGTACGTTTTTGGCATGAAGAAGACGGAGGTCTACACACCGGAGTCTTTATGGAAAGCGCCATGGCAATTGAATATTAATGTTCCGAAAACGACGACTCGCTATGAGGTAGGTCGTCCCTATGAGGTCAGCGGAACGGCGACACTCGTCGATGGAACAGCCTTACCGATTCCATGGACTGAGCTGACTGCACGTTTAGCCTATCAAGACGATCCATTCGTTTGGGAGCAAGGGAAACTGACGCTACAGACGAATGAATCGTATGACATGATTTTTAAGTGGAACGATTTTGAGCGACGGTTAGACTTATGGGCATCGAAATATGTGCCGCTCACGCTCGACCCGCCAACCGGTGTCTTAGGCCCAATCAGCGGGAAGACGGCACCGAACACGCCGGTGTTTGTCAGCGTGACGAAAAACTTGTATCAATCGAATTCATCGGATTCATTGTTGAACTATCAATCGACGACGGTCCAATCAGATGAATCAGGGCGCTATACGTGGCAACCGGCGCGTTGGTTCACACCGGGGTCTCGCGTGACCGTGAAAATCGGTAGTAAGTCTGGCGTGTACGCCGAACCAATCGAACTTCAGACGGTCAAGGAGAGTGAGGAGACGTCACCTAACGGCATCTCGGTTCTGACGAAAACCGTCACTTCAGGTGTCACGTTAAAAACGACGCCGAACGCCTCGGTGGATGTGTTGATTCGCAGTGGGAAATACTACGAAATTTCGAATGAGCAGGCAGATGAGGACGGACTCATTTCGATTAAAGAGTTCAATACGATGCCTGTAGACATCGGAACAAAAGTCTACTTCAAATTAAAAGAGGCACCCGCTTCAGCGTTCCGACTCACAACCGTGGAGACAAGAGTGGAACCGCCTGTCTTTACTTGGACTCGGACACCGTTGATTTATGACAAATCCATCAACGTTACATCGAATACCGATCAGGCCTATCGCATTTATCGAAATGGGATGCATGTGGCGACAACACGTGCGATGCCGTACACGTTTGACACCCCACTGAAAGAAGGGGATGTCATCCTCGTCACACGCTCGAGCGGCGATGCGACGTACGAACTCACGAAGACGGTCCGTGCGTTCACTCCGACGCTCAGTGTGACGGATACGTTGATGACGAAGACACAAGCGACACTCTCAATCAAGAAGACGAGCACGGCGACAGTTCGATTTTACGTGAATGATAAGCTCGTCACGGCGAAACGTCTGTCGACGACGCGTTACACGATCCCGGCCAAACCTGGGGATGTGATTCGTGTCCGAGCGGCGGTCGGATCGAAGTCGCGTGACGTCTCGGTCAACTTGCCGAAGACATCGTTGTCGACGCTCTCAATCAACGATGAGAAGTCGCTTTGGGTCGGATACGTGATTCCGAACAGTACCGTCACGTTGAAGAACGGTTCGAAAGTACTTGCTACGGCCAAGGCAAGCAGTACCGGACGAGTGACGCTCCGCTTCACCCGTCAGCCGATTAACGGGACGCTGTCCTTGACGAGTCAAGGAGGACTGTTCCGCCATGTGCAGACGTCGAAAGTGACTGTTGGTCCGACGCCGACATTCGTGACGACGATTCCATCGAGTGCGTCGAAAACGCTCAAGGCGACGTCGAATGTCGCATACGGCACATTGACGCTCACGCGTGGCTCGACCGTCCTCACCAAGAAGACGGTGACGGCTACGTCGACGACGCTCAGTTTCGCCTCACAAAAGAAAGGGACGAAATTGACGCTCCGTCTCGTGACGCCGCAAGGCCGGAGTGTGACGAAAACAATTTATGTACGGTAATAGAGGAGCCATTCGCTGAAGCGGATGGCTTTTTTCTGAGATGGGGAATGTAACAAGAAAGTGATACGATTAAACCAATCAAACACACGTCAGGGGGAGAAGCGATGACTTGGGAGTACTACGGGGATGAGCTCATCATCATCGGTGTGTTGACGACAATTTTGTTGATTGCTGTGCTGAACTTTTGGAAGTCGCCATTCAAGCGGAGACTTGTCTTCTCGTTGACGCTGCTCGTCGTGGGATACGTGTCGTGTATCATCGGACTCGTCTTCGTCCGCGGATGGGACGCCCTGGGCTGGATCTTGTACGGCTTTGCCTTGTATGTGATGGGTCTCGTCACCTATATCGGTGTCGTCATCTACCACTGGGTGAAAGCGGGACGCACGTCCAATTCATGATCAAAACCGTTCCGGTCGCGGAGCGGTTTTTTGTCGTCACAACCGTCGTTCAAACTTTAGACATAATTACGTGAAAAACTGAGCAAAGGGATTGTCAAACCTTCTTGTGAAATAGTACACTAAGTTCAGAAAGCGAATGTGATATTTGTCACAAACACTAACTTGCCTACAACTCAAAGGAGAGACTACCATATGAAAATCGCAGTCATCGGATGTACACACGCAGGAACAGCAGCAGTCAAAGGCTTACTCGCCAAGCACGACAATCTCGACATCACCGTGTATGAGCGGAACGACAACGTCAGCTTCCTCTCGTGTGGGATCGCCCTCCACGTCGGTGGCGTCGTCAAACGCGCTGAAGAATTGTTTTACTCATCACCGACCGAGCTCGAAGAACTCGGCGCGACGATGCGCATGAAGCATGACGTGTTGAACATCGATACGGAAGCGAAGACGGTGCATGCGAAAAACCTCGAGACAGGGGAAGACGTGTATGACACGTTCGACCGTTTGATCGTGACGACAGGATCTTGGCCGATCGTCCCGACGCTGCCTGGAATCGAGATGACTGGGATCGAACTTTGCAAAAACTACGGCCACGCTCAGCGCATCATTGAGCGGGCGAAGGGTGCGACAAATATCGCCGTCATCGGTGCCGGCTATATCGGCGTCGAGCTCGTCGAGGCGTTCGAAGTGTACGGCAAGCAAGTCACGTTCATCGACAGTGCCGACCGCATCTTGAACAAGTACCTCGACAAGTCGTTCACGGACCAACTTGAAGCCGACATGACGTCACGCGGTATCGACCTTGAGCTCAGCCAAACGGTCGAAGCGTTCCGCGGCACAGACGGAAACGTCACGCACGTCGTCACCGACAAAGGTGAATTCGAAGCCGACCTCGTCATTCTATGTGTCGGTTTCCGCCCAAACACGGGACTGCTCGCAGGACAAGTCGACATGCTCGGCAACGGCGCCATCATCGTTGACGAATATATGCGCACGAGCAACCCGGACGTCTTCGCAGCTGGTGACAGCTGTGCCGTCTACTACAACCCGGCGCGCACACACGCCTACATCCCGCTCGCGACGAACGCTGTCCGCATGGGTACGCTCGTCGCCGAGAACCTCGTCACACCACGTGTCCGTTACCAAGGTACACAAGGAACGTCGGGTCTTCGTCTCTATGACTGGAACATCGCCTCGTCAGGCCTCACGGAAGAAGCGGCCGGATTGTTCGGCCTCGAAGTCGAGAGCGTCGTGATCGAGGACGCGTACCGCCCTGAGTTCATGCCGACGGCGGAGCCGGTCCAGTTCAAACTTGTCTATGAAGTCGGCACACACCGTGTTGTCGGGGGACAAGTGCTCTCGAAAGCGGATATGACGCAAGCGGTCAACACGTTGTCGCTCGCGATCCAAAACGAGATGACGGTCGAAGAGCTCGCTTACGTCGACTTCTTCTTCCAACCGCACTACAACAAACCATGGCACTTCATCAACAGCGGAGCGCTCGCGGCAATGAAAGACAAAGTTAACGCATAACGTAAAAGATTCGAAAGCCGCGGCTTTCGAATCTTTTTTTTATAGGTAACGTGGCGCGTCCTGCATCGAGTTGGCGAGGATGATGTAGACGAGGATGTTTCCGGGCATAATAAGAAAGAGTAACCGGACGCCGAGCGAGGACATGCCGAAGTACTCGGCGATGCCGCCGCAGACACCGGCGAGTGAACGGTCGGTCGCGGATTTTCTGAGTCGCCTATTCATGCGTGTTCACCCTTTCGAGTTTTATAATTTAAATTTAGCATATTTTCCCTGTTGCTGTGATGTTTTTTCAATCCTAAACCCGGGGAATAACTAAAGGAAAGCTGATGTGTCCCTGTATTTGTAAAAGGAGGAACCAACATGAGTAAGAAGGAAAAACAGCCGTACCATATCGTCACGTTCACGTTTCCAGAAGAGTCGATTTCGTATCAGGCGTTCAGCAAGTTGAAAAAGTATCACGCTGACGGGCTCGTCGGGTTTGAACAACTCGTCATCATCAAGCGTGAAGACAACGGGGCATTTTCATTTGAAGACGCGGTGCAGTTGAAACCGGTGACGAAGTCGACGAAAGGCGCGTTGATCGGGATGGCAGTTGGTATCCTCGGGGGACCGTTCGGGATTCTGTTCGGGACGCTCACCGGTGGACTGATCGGTGGGACGAAAGACTTGAAGCACGTCCAAAGCATTCAAGAGACGTTCAAACGGACCGTCGGTAACATCGAACCCGGTCAGACGGGCGTGATGGGAATCGGGGAAGAGTTTGACGAGTCAGTGCTCGACGGGCTCGCAAGCGAGCTCGGTGGGACGATCACCCGGACGGACGAAGAATTATAAGGGGGACTCGATACATGAAGATTGGGATATTAGGCGCAGGTAAGGTCGGGCGGACGCTCGGCCGCAAGTTCGAGGACGTCGGCTATGACGTGTTATACGGGACTCGGACCGAACGGGAAGGGACGATGTCGCTCCAAGAAGTGGCGTCAAACAGTGACGTTCTGTTACTGACGACTCCGTTCGCGGCGGCGATCGATTTGATTCAGTCGCTCCGGGATTTGGACGATAAAATCGTTATCGATGTGACAAACCCGATCGCCAAAGAGTTTGACGCGATTGAACGGCCGGAAGGGAAGTCCGGGGCCGAACATTTGCAGGACTTGGCTCCGCACGTCCGTATCGTCAAGGCGTTCAACCAGACCGGCGTCGAGAACTTGGAGAACCCTAACATGTCGATGATGTTCATCGCCGGGGACGAGCAGGAGGCGGTCCGGGCCGTCCAAGGCTTGGCCTCGAAGATCGGCTTCGACGCGCATACGCTCCACCACCTGAAGCTCGCCCGTGAACTTGAATCGCTCGCGTGGCTATGGATCCATTACGCGACGAAAGAGCGGAAGCATCGCAATTTCGCATTTTATTTAAAAGAGAATAACTTCTGAAAAAAGACGGTCACGCGTTGGCGTGGCCGTCTGATTTCGTTAAAAGGCTGCTTGTTGCTCGTTACGAGTTTTCAACGACTCGATCGTCTCCCGCTCGATCGTTTCGACTTCGCGTTGTTGCCAACCAGGCATGAGGAACGCATCGACGAGCGCCCAAATTCCTGCTGCGAACAGCCCGACAAAACCGATCAACACAATCGTAAGGACGATTGAACCAACCGTTAGAGCGAGCATCGCGAGGGCACTACTCGTCTTTTTAAAGTAGAAACGGTGTGCGCCGAAACCTCCGAGGAAGAGCCAAAGCAAATACGCGACGACGAGATTGCGTTTCTTTTTCTCAACTTCGCTGTTGACGAGGAGCATTTCCTCGGTCGTCAAATCAGTACGTGAATAATTCATGGTGTGGTGTGCCTTCTTTCCAAAAATTGATATAATGAATTCAGACTTTATTGTAACGGGAAACGGATGAATTCCCATGATTTTCTATTTATTTTTTTGGGGAGAGAGGAATTAGCCAATGGGCTTTGCCATTTTGACGTTCATCGTCGCGTTTATTCACGTGATTGCCGGAGCGGTCGTGTTACATAAGTATCCGCAGTATAAATCGATTGCCATTAGCGTGATTGTCCTTGGCTTCATGTATGGACTATTGACGGTCGGGTTTATCGTCCTATGAACAAGTTCTTGAAACCACGAGTGACCTACAAAAATGAAGATGCATTGAAACTCGGGATGTTCATCATGCTCGGGTTTGTGATTGGTGACATTTGGTTTGGCGAGGTGCCGGATACGACCGTTATGATGGTCGCGCTACTTTTTTATGCGTGGCGTCGAGATATCGCGTTTGCCCACGATGAAAAAGTCGGTCAAGCAATTGGGCGTGAGGCGAATGAACTCGCTTTACGTATCATCATCGTCACTTTGGTCATTGCTTCCTTTGTGTCGTTCTTCGTCGACACAATGAGCTATCCGCTTGAATCATTTTTATATTTTACCTTGGCGTTCGTGTTCGTATTAAAAGGGATTGGACTCTGGTTCTTTATGCCAGAAAAAACGGTCGAGGCCGAACCAAATGAACAGTAAAAACGATGTGGCACACGCTTCATCGTTTTTTCTTACGGTTGATGTCAGTTGAAAACGTGAATAGGACAAAGAGTGCTGTTATTGTCTGCATTGGAATGGAAGGAGTCTTGTTATGTGTACAGCAATCACGTATGCGCCGCACGCCCACTACTTCGGCAGAAACTTAGACCTGAACGTCTCCTATCACGAACAAGTGACAATCACGCCACGACATTATCTGTTCAACTTCAGACGGATGGGCGAAAATGCGAACCATTACGCGATGATCGGGATGGCGACCGTCGTGGAAGGATATCCGCTCTATTACGAAGCGACGAACGAAAAAGGGCTCAGCATGGCGGGTCTGAACTTTCCAGGTAATGCCGTGTTCAAGCCGGAAGTCGATGGACGAGACAACGTCTCTCCGTTCGAGTTCATCCCATGGATTCTCGGCCAGTGTGCGACCGTCGAGGAAGCGAAAGCGCGACTCGCGACGATTCATTTGATTAACCTCAACTTCAGCGACGCGCTACCCCTTCATCCGCTGCATTGGATGATCGCCGACAAGCAAGGATCTATCGTCGTCGAGCCTGTCGCGGACGGGTTGCGCGTGTATGACAATCCCGTCGGTATCTTGACGAACAATCCGTCGTTCGAGTATCAGCTGTTCAACCTGAATGATTATCGGCACGTCTCGACGAAACTGCCGGCCAATACGTTTGCGCCGACGTTGAATCTCGATGCCTATTGTCTCGGGTTAGGCGGACAGGGCTTGCCAGGAGACTTATCGTCGACGTCACGCTTCGTCCGGGCGACGTTCGCGACATTCAATTCTGTCTGTGAACCGACCGAAGCATCCGCTGTCGGTCAATTCTTTAAACTATTGGATACGGTGATGCAAACGCGGGGATTGAATGAGGCGGAGGACGGGACGTACGAGTACACGATCTACTCCTCGTGCTGCAACATCGACGAAGGGATTTATTATTATCGGACGTATGATAATAACCAAATCACGGCCGTATCGCTGTTCAATGAACCGCTAGACAGCGAGCGATTGATCACGTATCGGCTACAGAACCACCAACAGATCCATTATGAGAATTGAACACAGCCCTCTTCGCGTGAAGAGGGCTGTGTCTTAGAGTGTGTCGTTATAGAGCGGGGCTTCATCGTCCGTGCTGATGACTTTCAAATGACGCTCGTCTTTCACATAGACACTCTTATACGCCACACGTTCATCTTCATAGAACAGAATGACGCGGTTGCCGTCGTTGTCCGTCTCAACTTTCGGTTCATACTGCGAGAGTTCAATCGTCTCCTCGAGCACGCCATATTCTTCGTATGTCGACAGGTCATCTTGGTTTGAACAGGCGGCGAGAAACAGGGAAGCGATTAACGCGAGAAGTACTTTCTTCATCGTATCTCTCCTTGTTTGATAGTTGGTCTATCAACTATAACGTAGATTGATATCTTTTTCAAAAGCGAATGAAACTTTGATCATTTTTCTTCGTATAGATTGAACAGAGGAGGGGAAATGATGAGCGGACGTAACACGGCAGTAGCGGTAAGTGTTGGTTTAGTGGCCGGATCCGTCCTATTCGGTGTGTCTTCGCATCTATTGTTTCTTATCGCGAGTGTGCTGTTTTATCGGTGGTACCGACGAAAAGCCGGACAGTATCCGACCTCGATCAGAGAACGCTTGTTTTGGCGCTCTAGTGAGAAGACATGGCTTGTCGCAATCATCGTGTTCATTGTGATCTTCTTAATCGGGTTTGGTGCGACGCGTGTGACGCAATCGACACAACAGTTCGCACTGACCGCGTTGATGTATTTGTTTGCGACAAAAGGACTGTTCTTGATGAATGAGATACATATGTATGAGCAGGAGCGGAACGAGACTGAGTCTTGTCAGGATATCATCATAGATTAAGCTGGAAACACCGCTCAAACTATAGAAAAGAGGTAAGAAATGAGACTTACTAAAAAATGGTTCATCGTTTTATTAATCCTATGGCCCGTTTTGTTTGGGCTAGGTGTATGGGACGGCGAATATGCGATGAGCGCAGTCACCGGATTCGGGGTGACAATGGCGACTTATTACGAGCAAAAATTAGATCGATTAAACAAACAGAAAGCCGCAATGATTCGTGACTCGGCAAACTCAAAATTGATGACGTTCGTTTTTGGTACGCTCATGCTCACATTCATCATCGGTGTCTTCTTCTTCGATCAGCCGACGGTGCCGTTGCTCGATACGATTCATCTTGTCCTTGGTGCGTTATTGACGTTTCGGGGCCTATTTATGCGGAGCGCTTATCGAGATGAGCTGATTGATACTTCTAATGTGATTCGAATGTAAAAAATCCCAAGCGGAGTCGC
>NZ_LYTG01000074.1:0-3545 GCF_001816105.1 Exiguobacterium sp. SH31 | reverse complement strand
TTATTGTTGTTGTCTTTTTTCGCTTTTCGAGCGAGCGTCAAGATTTGGTACACCTTGAAGAAGTCGTACGCGGCTACGGCGATGATGAAGTACGTCCAGAAACTGAAGCCGTACTCTTGCACCGAGTAGTAGGCGAGGACCGTAAACAGAATCCCGAACGAGAGACTGAACAAAAACATAACTTTTAAGTGTCGCGGCATAAGTGCCACCTCATTTCTACATTAGGAATAATACGACCATGACGAGCGCGTTGTTGAACGCGTGAATCGCAATCGGGACGATCAAGCGACGCGTCTTGGCGTAAGCGACCGTGAAGGCGAAGCTCATCGCCACATAGACAAGGATCTTGTTGTCGCCGTGGATGAGTGCGAACAAGAGTGAACTGACCGCAAACGCGATCCAAAACCCGAAGCGGGCGCTCAAGTTGCCGAACAGGATATGGCGGAACAAAATCTCTTCCATGATCGGTCCGAGCAAGACGACTGAGAGCGTCATGACTGGGACGAGACGGACGATATCAGCGATTTGCTCGGTGTTTTGTGACCCTACGAGATCACCTGATATCGCGGTCTCAATCAGGTTGGCGACGATGACGAGCCCGTACTGCATCAAAATCCCGAGCCCGATCCATTTGACCGTGTCGTTCAAGTTCGACTGGATGCCTTGTTGCTTATACAGCTTCAAGTCCGGCCAAAGCAAGAAGAACGAGATGACGATCGTTAAACTGAAGCCGATTGCGAACCAAAGGCCGGTCGACGTCGGGGTGATCCACTCGGGACGGACTCCACTAATGAGCAGCGGGAAGAACTGCACGAACGCGTAGAGTAGAATCGGGATGATGTGCCGGATTCGAATGTTAGGCGCCATCGAAAACCGGGTATTTATCGATTGGTTTGAGTTTAATGTGGCCAATTCAACACTTCCTTATTCACTAGAGTTAAGCGTTCCTTTCAATCATTGTAACAAATAAGGTCTCTTGACCGCGAGTGGAAGCGTTTTTTGATGTTCCCGCTTGCATTTTTCATCGTCTCATACTACACTAAACAGTGTTAGCACTCCATTTTGACGAGTGCTAAAACTTACGATACAACGATACATCATTCATATTCGGAGGAGGTTTTTTCAATGTTAAAACCACTAGGAGATCGCGTTATCATCGAAGTCGTGGAGAAAGAAGAAAAGACGATCGGAGGCATCGTGCTTCCTGACACGGCGAAAGAAAAGCCGCAACAAGGGAAGGTCCTCGCAGTCGGCACAGGCCGCGTGACAGACCAAGGCGAGCGGATCGCTCTCGACGTCAAAGAAAATGATTTGGTCATCTACTCGAAATACGCGGGTACCGAAGTGAAGCATGATGGAAAAGAATACTTAATCGTTCGTGAGAGCGACATTCTAGCAATCGTAGGCTAAGACTCACCATTTTTCAAAAATCTTTTTTAGGGGGAAATGAACAATGGCAAAAGAAATCAAATTCTCAGAAGACGCACGTCACGCGATGCTTCGAGGCGTCGACGCACTCGCTGACGCGGTAAAAGTAACGATCGGACCGAAAGGACGTAACGTCGTCCTCGAAAAGAAGTTCGGCTCACCACTCATCACGAATGACGGTGTGACGATCGCGAAAGAAATCGAACTTGAAGACCACTTCGAAAACATGGGCGCGAAGCTCGTCGCCGAAGTCGCGTCGAAGACGAACGAAGTCGCAGGGGACGGTACGACGACAGCGACAGTCCTCGCTCAAGCGATGATCCGTGAAGGTCTCAAGAACGTGACAGCGGGCGCGAACCCGATGATCCTTCGTAAAGGGATCGACAAAGCGGTCCGCCGTGCGCTCGAAGAACTAAAAGCCATCTCGAAACCAATCGAGTCAAAAGAAGCAATCGCGCAAGTCGCGGCCATTTCAGCAGCTGACGAAGAAGTCGGCGAGTTGATCGCAGAAGCGATGGAACGTGTCGGCAACGACGGCGTCATCACAATCGAAGAATCACGCGGCTTCACGACTGAACTCGATGTTGTTGAAGGTATGCAGTTCGACCGTGGCTACTTGTCACCATACATGATCTCAGACTCAGACAAAATGGAAGCGGTGCTCGACAACCCGTTCATCTTGATCACTGATAAGAAGATCTCAAACATCCAAGAAATCATCCCAGTGCTCGAGCAAGTCGTGCAACAAGGGAAACCAATCTTGATCGTCGCAGAAGACATCGAAGGCGATGCACTCGCGACACTCGTCTTGAACAAGCTCCGTGGTACGTTCAACGCGGTCGCGGTCAAGGCACCAGGCTTCGGCGATCGTCGTAAAGCGATGCTCGAAGACCTCGCGACGCTCACAGGCGGCCAAGTCATCACTGAAGATCTCGGCCTCGAGCTCAAGTCGGCGTCACTGAACCAACTCGGACGCGCATCGAAAGTCGTCGTCACGAAAGACACGACAACGATCGTTGAAGGTGCTGGCGATGAAGCAACAATCAAGTCACGCGTTCAAACAATTCGCAACCAAATCGAAGAGACATCGTCTGACTTCGACCGTGAGAAGCTCCAAGAGCGTCTTGCGAAACTTGCAGGCGGCGTAGCCGTCGTCAAAGTCGGTGCTGCTACTGAGACTGAACTCAAAGAGCGTAAGCTCCGCATCGAAGACGCACTCAACGCGACACGTGCAGCGGTCGAAGAAGGTATCGTCGCAGGTGGTGGTACAGCCTACATCAACGTCATCCCAGCGGTTCGCGCACTTCTTTCTGAAGTGACAGCGGATGAGGCGACAGGTGTCAAACTCGTCCTCCGTGCGCTTGAGTCACCGGTCCGTCAAATCGCGGAAAACGCGGGTGAAGAAGGTTCGGTCATCGTCGAGAAGCTCAAGAACGAGTCGGTCGGCATCGGCTACAACGCCGCCACTGGCGAGTACGTCGACATGATCGCATACGGTATCGTCGATCCGGCGAAAGTGACGCGTTCAGCGCTTCAAAACGCAGCATCAGTCTCAGCCATGTTCCTCACAACGGAAGCGGTCATCGCAGACAAGCCAGAACCAGCAGGCGCTGGCGGCGGCATGCCTGACATGGGCGGTATGGGTGGAATGGGCGGAATGATGTAAGTCATACGCCTGAACCTCTAAATTAGAGAGTTCGTGAATTATTGAAACACAAATGGCTAAGTTGGTTGTGTAAACAATCCAGTATAGCTTTTGAGAAAACCTCCAGTAAGTTCTATAAACTTACTGGAGGTTTTTTTATTAACAATCGGTTTACTAGACATATCGAATTAAATCGATATAGGATAAAGACATGGATAACTTAAATGTTTTAGATATTTTCAAGGCGCTATCAAACGAAACTCGTCTTAATATTTTGAAATGGTTACGAGAACCTGAGAAAAACTTCCCTGTTCAGCAAGCCCATTTACCAAAGGAGGTTAGCATCAAAGGTGGCGTTTGTGTTGGGGATATTCAAGAAAAGGTGAACTTATCTCAATCGACCGTTTCTCATTACTTGTCTCTTATGCAAAAAGCGGGATTGTTAGAAGCTGTTCGCTATGGACAATGGACA
>NZ_LYTG01000073.1:0-8874 GCF_001816105.1 Exiguobacterium sp. SH31 | reverse complement strand
CTTTTTTTGACCGCTTATATCGACATTTCTAGATATACCTATATGAAAATAGAGGTGACACCAATGGATCGAACTTTGAATCAAGAAGGACTAAATACGAAACAAAAAGTATTGGCGTTCACGCTGACGTTATTGACGTTTGTCATGGGGACGAGTGAATTTGTAATTGTTGGTTTGTTGACGGAAGTATCTTTGGATTTAAATATTAGCTTAGCGACAGCAGGAACTCTTGTATCCGGTTTTGCGATTGCCTATGCAATCGGGACACCGGTGTTGACGGCGTTTGTTAGTCGTTTCCCAAAATATCCGTTAATGTTGACGTTGATTTCTATTTTTATCATTGGAAACATCATCAGTGCGTTATCCGCTACGTATGAACTATTAATCTTGTCTCGCATCCTTACGGCAGTAGTAAGTGGTGTTCTCGTTGCCTTATCGATGAGCATAGCCGGTGACATTATGCCGAAAAATAAGAAAGGATCAATCATCGCCTTAATTTTTGCGGGCTTTACAATTTCAAATGTGATCGGTGTCCCAATTGGCACATTGATTGGTCAACTTGGAAACTGGCAACTTACATTTTGGTTCACGACGTTGTTGGGTATAATCAGTTTGATTATGGCAATTTTGATTCTTCCGAAAAAAATGAAAGTAGAGAAAGGGTCCTTGAAAGATCAACTCGTGTTGTTGACGAATCCACGAATGTTATTGGCTTTCTTTATACCGACATTCTCGATTGCAGGGACATATACCATTTACACGTACATCACACCGATTTTAGAACAAGGTCTAGATATTCCGACAAGTTACGTGAGTATGATTTTACTAGCATATGGAGCGTTCTCGATTTTGAGTAATATTTTGGCAGGAAAGATTGCGAGTCGTAACGGAATCAGTAAGTTACGTTATGTATTTATTGTTCAAGCAATCATCTTGGGTTCACTTTACTTTACGATGAATTCAACTGTGGCTGGACTGATGAGTCTCATGTTGATGGCAATCATGATTTATGCCATGAATGCGACCGTTCAATTGTATTTAATGAACTTAGCGACAATTTATGCACCAGCAGCGAAAGATTTTGCTTCTTCGCTTACACCAGTAGCCGTTAATGTCGGAATCGCATTAGGTGCGACGATTGGCGGTTACGTAGTAGCAAGTGGTAATCTAATTCATCTTTCTTGGGTGGGCGGATTATGTGCATTGATTGCCTCTGGGTTAGCATTTGCTAGTTATCGACTTGACCGGAAAGATGCGCTGATAAGCACGAAAACGTCAAACGCATCATGATTTAAATGTTCTCAATGGAAAAAACAACCGCGAAGAAGTGACGTCACTTCTTCGCGGTTGTTTTTAGTCTGTCTGTTTCCGGTTATACATGACAATACTTCCGACAAATACGACGAGCGCCCAGGCGGCTAGTAGCGCAAGTTCTACCCAAATCGCGCCAAGTCCAGCTCCAGACTCAATCTGAAACGCAAGATCGATTAAGACGACGTTCGGTAAGTAGTCGAGAAGGCCGATGATCGCGAACCGGTCTTCGTACACCGACAACATCGGTGAAAACGAGAAGAAGAAAAACGCTGGCATGACGATGAGCGAGGCCTCCATGACTGTCTTTGTCATCAAGCCGAGTATCGTGCCAATCCCGATATAGAATAAGGTCGATACAATTAATGCGAGCGAGATGATGAACAGGTTCGCCGGCTTATACCCCATGATCCATGCACTGATGGCGACGAGGATGAGTGTCGTGATGAACGTCAACGCGCTCTTCCCGAGCAAGATGTCGAACGTGCTCGCCGGTGACAACATCAACCCGCGGAGCGTGTTTTTCTCTTTCTCTTCGGCAATCAACGCACACTGGACGAACGTCGCGACGAGGCTGAACGTGATGTTGATGACGAAGTACGTCACGTCGATGCCTTCTCCGCCGAGCTGTGAATAGAAGACGGCGAAGAACAGCGGCATGATCAACGTCGAGGACACGAATAAGTTCCGCGACAAGTCTTTATAGTCTTTCTGGAAAATGGCGAGTGCCCGTTTCATTGAAAATGTCATGATAATTTCCTCCCCGTCACTTCGATAAAGATATCCCCGAGCGTCGGCTCGTTCGAATGGATGGCCGCGATGTTTTGGTCGCGCATCTGTTCATGGAGCCAATCAGCCCCGTCTTTTCCTTGTTTCAAGTCAACCGTTTCCCCGTCATGCAGTTCGACGCGCATCGAGCCGTTCGCATATTTCCGGCGCAATTGTTTCGGGGCGTCGAGCAATTGGATTTCTCCTTGATGTAAGAAGGCGACGCGGTCGCACAGTTCTTCTGCCTCGTTCATGTCGTGCGTCGTCAAGAAGATGGTCGTCCCTTTTGCCTTCAACCGTTCGATTCCTTTATAAATATGACGCGAGTTGACCGGATCGAGCGCGGACGTCGGCTCGTCTAAAAATAACAGCTCCGGTTCATGTAGTAGCGCCCGAGCGAGAGTCACCCGTTGCAGCATCCCGCGCGATAAGTCGGAGATGCGTTTTTTGCGTTCTCCAGCCAAGTTCACCATCTGGAGCACTTCATCGATTCGTGTTCGTGGCTCGTCGTATAGGTCGCAATAGAGTTGCAGATTCTCTTCAATCGAGAGACGTGTGTAGAGGCCACTGTTATCGGTCAATACGCCGATCCGCTTCCGATACTGTTCTTGTTTTAACTCGGAGACCGGGACACCGAACACGGTCGCGTCACCTGACGTCTGGATGAGTTGTGACGTTAAGATTTTAATGGTCGTCGTCTTCCCGGATCCACTCGGTCCGAGAAAGCCAAACACTTCTCCTTTTTTAACGGAAAACGTCACGTCCTGTAGCGCCTCTTCATTACCGAATAACTTTTTTAGTTGGCTTACTGTGATGATGTCCTGCATAGTTGTTCCTCCTCGTCAGCATGTTTGTTGCTGCTTTCATCGTATGCTGATTTAGAGGGACATGCATTAAAATGGCCGTGAACAGCGCTTCTTGAGGAGTGAGTGGAGCGAATCGGTCGGTGAATGGAGCTTATTTCAGTCCGATCATCATCTTCAATTCGGCCATTTTCGTTTTCGAGAGCGGAATGGTCGTCTTTTCTGGATCATCGAGCACGAGACTGAAACTGTTCTTCGTATACGTGATGACTTCCCGCACCCGTTGAAGGTTGACGATATACGATCGGTGACAGCGGAAGAAGCCGTACGCGGTCAGACGCGTCTCGAGCTCGTTCATCGTGAAGACGCTCGGGAACTGTTCCGATTGACTGTGTAATACGGATTGGCCGTCCTGGCTTTCGATGTAGTCGATTTCTGGCGGATCGAGCAAGACGATTTTTTCGTTCACTTTCGTCGGAATCTTCTCGAAGCGGACGTGCATCACGTCAGGTGTGACATCTTCGTTCGTATCGGGTTCATCCGGTTCGACATCGAGTAGGCGCAAGTGCCGGTGGTCGATGCGATAGACGGTCGATGTGACGAACAGGGCACTCTCCATATTGCTCGTCAGAAGCAGGATCGTTTTTTGTTGTTGCTTCAATTTCATCAAGACGGTCGCAAATAAGTGCCGAGTCTCTTGGTCGACGTTTTGATCCGGTTCTTCGAGGACATAGATGTCGCGATTATGTAGGAGAAGCGCTGCGTATTGAACGCGCCGGACGAGCGACAGACTGAGTCGATTCAATCGCTTGTTCCGGTACGGGTTGAGTTGAACGGTTTGAAGGACTACATCCAGCGATTCCGTCGATTCGTAGAGCGTGTGCGTGAAACGCAAGTATTCCTCAACCGTCAGCCGGTCGTATAATCCATCCCGGATAGAGAAGAGCGAAAGTGTACGATGCTCTGTATCGATGGTCCCGGAGTAGTTCGCGTGCGTATCGGTCAATAGCGCGAACAATATTTCCCGGGAAGTGACGCCACAATGGATGGCCGCGATCTCACCCGAATTGATGGTGAACGAGATATTTTCAAGGATGAGCGTGTCTTGTTGGCGAACAGAGACGTTGTCGAAAGTAAGCACCAAATCCCTCCCTTTTTAGTTGGAGTATACCATTGATTCAGGAAAGACTTGAGTAATGAAATGGAATAAGGCTATGCTAAACTGGAGATAATTTGAAATTAGATAAGGGTGTGTCAGTGAAGATGATTGAGGTCATTCCGTTAGATTTTGATGAAAAGGGTCTAAAAGATTTTGTTGAAAAGAATTTAGATGAGATTGAGCGGTCTGCTGATTATTTGAACTATCCGGTGATTTATATTTTGAACGGACAAAAAGAAGCGTACATCGGGGAAACGGTGCATTTCCAAAAACGGATGAAGCAACATTTGAAGCTGAAGCAGGCAGAACGCAAGAATGTGGACCAAATCAATCTCGTGAAGCACGAGACGTTCAATCGATCGGCGACGTTCCATCTCGAGACGAAGCTGATCAACTACTTTTTAGGGGACGAGAAGTACACGTTACAAAACAAAAGCAAAACGGCGAGCGACTTCACGCACAACTACCACAATAAATCGTTCTATGACGATCAACTGTTTCCTGAGTTATGGAGCGCGTTACATGAGAAGGGACTCGTTCGGAATGAACTTCATGCCATCGAAAACAAGGACATTTTTAAGCTGTCACCGTTCAAAGAGCTGTCGCTCGAACAAATGGATTTGAAGGAGCGCGTGCTCGAGTTTTGCGAGACGCGAATCGATAAGGCAAAACCGGAAGACATGTATGGGGATTTGTATGTCATTGAAGGCGAGGCGGGCGTCGGCAAAAGCGTCGTCCTCAGTTCAATCTTCAATACGATCCAAGCCCGGACGAATGAGGCAGGCTCGAAGCTGCATCAGACGGAGAACTATTTGGTCGTCAATCATGAGGAGATGCTGAAGACGTATAAAGGGATTGCCAAACAGGTCAAACATTTGAAGGCGGGCCATTTTGCGAAACCGACACCGCTCCTCAACAAGTTACAAGATAAGAAGGTCGATATCATCTTGGTCGATGAGGCACATCTCCTATTGACAAAGTCAGATGCATATAACAACTTTCGTGCGGATAACCATCTCGAAGAGTTGATGAAGGTGGCGAAAGTCGTCATCGTCATTTTTGACCAACATCAAGTATTAAAGTTGAAAAGCAAGTGGAATCAAGGTTTACTTGAATCATTCAAACAGAAAGCAAAGCATGCGGAGACGTATCAGCTGACGAATCAGTTCCGGATGCAAGCGAGTGAAGAAGTCATCGATTGGATTAACGCCTTCAAAGACAAGCGCATTCAGGCATTCCCGGAGTCAAACGATTATGAGTTACGCGTGTTTGACACGTTAGAACAGATGCATCAGTTGATCATGCAAAGAGATAAGGAGCACGGACTCAGCCGGGTCGTGTCGACGTTTGATTATCTTCATAAAAAGGACGGCGAAACGTATTATGTCTATGAGTCGAATGGGGAATATAAATTGCCTTGGAACACGACGGGCGGAAAAACGACGTGGGCCGAGAAGTCAGAGACGATTGCTGAGGCTGGGTCGATTTATACGATTCAGGGCTTTGATTTGAACTATGTCGGGATCGTCTTAGGTCCGTCGGTAACATACGATGAGACGAAGGATTGCCTGGTGATCGACACGAATCTTTATAAAGATACGGGGGCATACGCCGGGATTGATGGAGTCGAGAACGTCGAATTGGCGAAAGAACAAATCGTGTTGAACTCAATCAATATCTTGATGAAACGAGGCGTTCAAGGACTCTATTTATATGCGAGTAATCAAGCATTGAGAGACAAATTGTTACATATTCAAAAGAAGCGTATTCAAAGATGAATCATCATTTTTTCCACCAAGCCTTCAATCGCGAAGGCTTTTTCTTGTTTTCCAATAACGGAGTTAATTGCTTTGCCATCGCATCCGCGATTTGTTTACCGGTTCGGGAGGCAGATTGATTGTCCCAAACCGTTTGAATCGAGAATCCAACGAACTGTTCAAGTAACTCGCTATTTAACGTTAAGCTGTTCCCGCCACTTTGCACGAGTACACCACCAGGTAAAAACGTCTTAGCTTCTGTCCGATCGTGATGTGTTCTAAATGCAGATACGTATACAAGAATTTTGTTTTCAAAAGTTGTCTCAATAAATCGTTCTTCTTCAGTATTATAGTAACGAATCATTGTTTTCACCTCCGTATGTAAATATTCCCGATTCTAACTCATGACAGTCCTAGGATGAAGAGGAATGCATAAGAGCTGCTTTTTGTTTACCTCCTGTCTTCGTACATAAGATAATAAAGAAAAAGGTTGGAAAAGGGGAAAATGCATGGAGATTGAGCAGGTCCTGCGATTTCAACATCGAAATGACTTTCGAAAATGGCTTGAATCACATCAAGACGAACAATCGTTTTGCTGGGTCATCCTCAGTCGGAAGGGTAGCAGCGATGGACTATTGTATTTAGACGCCGTGGAAGAAGCGTTATGTTTCGGATGGATTGATGGGATTGCTAAAAAAACAGAGGAAGATAAATTAGCGCAACGGTTTTCACCAAGAAGGAAGAAAAGTAATTGGACCGAACTGAATAAAGAACGTGTCCGCAGGCTCCAACGATTGGGGTTGATGACAGAGAGCGGGATGCGTGTTCTGCCTGATATGCGGAACGAGTCGTTTGTCATTGATGAAGAAATAATCGAACGTTTGCAAGAGGACATGCAAGTGTATGAACACTTCATGGGATTCCCTGAGTTGTATCGCCGCATCCGCATCGATACGATACAAAGTGTTCGCCAAGACCGCGATTTATATATGAAACGACTTGATAAGTTTATCGAGAAGACAAGAGCCAACGAGATGTATGGGCAGTGGAATGATGGGGGGCGCTTACTCGGTGATTAAGCTACTTGGATTGATTTTGTCGCTTGTTCTCATCTAGTGGGCAATTCAATATGGTGTTCGTGACAAAGGATTGGGGCTTCATCGATACGTTCCATTATTTACTGTTTTACTAGCATGTTTGCTATACGTGTTTCTATATGGAGTTGACCTAAGGGAGAGGTTGAGAAAAACACCGTAACGATGAATGAAAGCCGAATCTAGATATGCTCTTCGCATTTTATACAGCTACGTTGACAATGTGAAACTTCTCAGGTGTTTATTCGTAAAAGAAGATAGAGAAGGAGGGGGAGTATGGTACCACGTTGCACGAATTGTTACTACGAGTGGAAAATCAAAGAAGTGCTGTCACTTGGATTTTCAAAAGACGGAAAAGCCTGTCCGAACTGTGGCCAACGACAATACATTTCTAATGAGACACAAAAGTTGTTTACGTTGGGGTATATTAGCCTCTTATTTGTTCCGTTTCTTTTTTTCCGAATCAAGTTAAGTGATCAAAATGACCCTTTTCCATAAGGATTGAATCAACTGACCCATAATAATCAGGTATGAAGATTTATTTTTGAGCTTTCTTACAATACAAAACAAGGACGTGGATAAATGAACGAAGTACAACGATTGATGGATAAAGTGATTGAATTCCGTGACGAGCGCGATTGGGCGTCCCACCATAACCCGAAAGACTTGGCGTTATCGTTGTCGCTTGAGGCGAGCGAACTGTTGGAGTTGTTCCAATGGGTATCGAGCGAAGAAGCGCTCGAGACGAAACAAGTCGAGATGAAAGAAGAGCTTGCAGATGTCCTCATTTACGCGCTGACGTTTGCCCATGCGGCAGGAATTGATGTGTCGCAGGCGATTGAAGAGAAGCTTAAGAAAAATGCAATCAAATACCCGAGTGTGACAAAGGTGAAAACGCCATGAGAACGAAACATCGACGCCTTTTTCTCATGTATCTCAGTGTAGGTCTATTGAATATCGGCCTTTTGCTTATGATGCCGCTTTTTCAAATCGAGAGTTCAACATGGATGATTGTCATGTTTCCGTTATTGACTATCATTTGGTTTGTGAATGCGTTTGTGCAGTGGAAACAAATGAAAAAAATTTCGGATGAACATAGTAAAGTTGTATGAGCCAAATTAAAAGGAAATCAAGAGAGTGAATGCACGAGCCAAAATGTGGTACGGGCTCGCCATCCTTCACGGGATGATTGGCTTATTCGTACCGATTGTAGGACTTCCTTTGTCCCGTATGATTGTCCCGCTGCTACTGTGTGGGTTTCAGATTCTGTTAGCGAGACAAGAACAGGAAGTGTCCTTAGACAAATGAATGTAAATCAGATGAAGACTAGAAAGGAAGACTAGAAAGGAAGACTAGAAAGGAAGACGAATATGACCCAACGCGAACGGTTTGACCACTTATACGAGGCGGGGAAACGTTCCACTCGCCAAGCACTTCTTCTTGGATTATTCATCATCTTACTCGGCGTCATCTTTTGGTTCACAGGAGAGCGTCGACTCGCTGAACTGGTATGGTTCGTCTTGTTCATTCCAGCAATCGGGTTCGTCAAAATATGGTCACGAACGAAGACGTTGCTCACGTTCAACGACGATTCTGATTATCGGCGGCTCGTCTGGTATGAATATTGGAGCGGGATGGCCGTGATTGTGATCTTTTGTGTGTTGATTGTGACGTTGCTGTTACGTCCGGAACAAGCGAATATTTTGATTCTCGTGGTGGCATTCAACTTGTTTGCGTGGATGGCTTCTTCTAAAATTGATCAAAAGCTTGCCACCATCGACCCGGAACACGTCACACATAAAGTCTACGAACAAGGAAAAGTCGGTTTCTTTCCGAAATGAAATCAACAAAAAAGGGAGTAGCGCGTGCTACTCCTTTTTGATTACGCGATCGACCAAGTGTTTCGCTTCAAGAAGCGACAGGTCATATGTCTCACGCAAGAATTTAACGGTTGGAATCACGCCAATCGTATCAATTTTTTC
>NZ_LYTG01000072.1:0-57044 GCF_001816105.1 Exiguobacterium sp. SH31 | reverse complement strand
GATAGACGCATGAAACTCAGCATCTTGCACGATGGGTTCAGTATGGAGTTGTTTTCGTTTCAATGCCCTCATATCTCTTGCATGTCGCGCAATGATATTGAGCAAGAAGGCGTTCAAAAGCAACGAGGCAGTCAACATGATAGTGGTCCAATCCATTCGAACACTCCTTTCGGTTTACGGGCGAGTCTCCATTTTTTCTTCGATTCGCTCGAGGCGCTCCACTAAGACGTCGAACTGTTGTTGCTGATGAGCCGCGTTTTGACGCTCAAACTCGAGTCGCGCGTCAGCTCGCTTTTCATAGCGACCCATGAATCGAAAGATCAACACGATGACGGTGATGATTAATGCTGGTGGGACAAGCATCGAAAATAAACTAAATAGTGACATAAGTAAGATATCCATTCTGTTTCCTCCTTACCAAAGTAATCCAAAACCAGTATATGTCATCACGAGTATTTAAACACACAATTATATAAGTAAAATCTACCCCCACCACATGGCCACCACAAAAATCGACCAAATAACAGCAATGGGTGCTATTATGAACAACGCCATGATAAGTTCCCGAAAGTATGTATAAGTCGAGTTTTGGTGCTTAAATAATCGAGGTATTAAAAAGACGCTTAACAAATATAATAGCCATCCCAAAATGGTCAATCCCGTTAAATAATAAATCGGATGAATCCCAACAACGTGCTCGCTTAAAAAGTAGGCAATCCCTTGTCCAAAAATACATAAGATCGTTGCCGTCAAAAGACTAGTAACCAAAATTCCGTAAAATTTCCCCATTTAATTTGCTCTTTTATTACTTATCAGCTTATTTTTTACTTGATACACTAAAAAGTTTAGAGTCAGACCATATAACAATCCGACTGCAACTCGGAGGATATAACCCGTCCACAAAATTTCAAGAGTCGATTCATCCATTATAAAGCTCCGAAATGTTTCACTATAGACCATGTGATATAGAATTGGATCTAATCCGAAAAAAAAGAACAAGAGGCCTTTATCATCTTGGTTAGTAAAGTTTAGGTAGGAGACAATCAGAGAGACAAGGACAAACCAAAAACTAAATGTTTTAATAATTTTCATAAATAGTTCCTTTCTGAGCTCTCATTTGTATGTAATCTAGATTTAGCTCGTTTTCTAGATGGTTCTAATAAGATTTTGCTTTGTTATAAAACGTCAACAAACAACACAACGTTAAGTGGATTGTTCAGAAACACCAATGACGTTTCACTTTTTTTCTAAATATTTCAGATGAAGCATGGCTTCCTCCAACTCAAAGGAACTGAACCACCGGTAATTTGAATCATCAATAATTCGAAAATGTTGGGTCACAACATTTTGTTGGAGTCTAAACTCTTTTCGTCTTTCTACTTCTTTCCACCAAATCTTCCCACCCAATGTCTTCATGACAGGTTCCTCGATATGATTAAATGTAACTAGCCTTACAACTTCCAAGCTATCTTCCCCTAGACCATTTTGTAAGATTTCACTTTGTTCAAAGAAGGCTACACATGTGACAACAACGTTCCAACTGGCTACCGCTCTTCCTTTTTCAATTTGAATCAATGTTTTTTTTGAAATACCCAAAATTTTAGACATTTCTTCTTGTGAAAACTCTTTCTCTAAGCGGATTAACCTTATTCTTTGCGACACAATATCAATCAGTTCTTCCTGGTTCATTCAAACACCTCAACTTTCGTACGAGTGTAATATTACACTATAAATGTAATTGGGGCAATAGAGACATAAATAGATAGACAAGTATATAAATGAAAATTTTACCTCTTCAGAATCTAGAAAACAGGCGAATGCCTACGAGGAACGGATAGAGTAACGACTTGAGAGAATTAGGCATGTTGGTAAATAGACGTTACCGTTCATTAAGTGGAACGTATCCAGGCTTGGTGCGTCGCCGTCTGACGTCAGAATCAAAATAATGAAACGGTGTATACATGGCTAACGAGATATAGCATGTAGCAAACGTCTTCAAGTAGAGTGGTAGTTGAATAAAATCACCTAATATTGAAATCATCAACGGGGTAAAG
Organism: Exiguobacterium sp. SH31; assembly: GCF_001816105.1. NCBI lineage: Bacteria > Bacillati > Bacillota > Bacilli > Caryophanales > Exiguobacterium > Exiguobacterium sp. SH31. Next base: position 54,990 of record NZ_LYTG01000072.1, on the reverse strand, counting down.
ATGACAAATAACGCAAACGTCATCATCGATTCTGTTTTGATGAACCGATATAATACACGCATCAACCAGATGAACGGGAAATAGAGACAATAAAACAAACGCTGCACTTGAACCGTCCTTTCCTGAGCGGTCTGCTCAGATGATTTAGATTAGTCTTTTAGAAGACGTATTGATTTTTTTCTTGAACGTCACCACTCATTGCGTGGGATGTAGCCTGGTTTTGTCCTTCTGCGTCTGACATCCGATTCGAAGTAAAACATTGGGGTAAAGAGTCCTGCCGAAAGATAAAACACACTCACAATCTCTAGTAATAGCGAAACTGGAAGGCTATATCCGATTATGAGGATGTGGACAGGAACAAAGAACAGCATAAATGCATTAGACATTGTAGCTTCCGTTTTGATGAACCGATGTAATCCTCGCATCAACAAGATGTATGGGAATAAAAGATAAAAGAAAATCTGTTTCACGTCGTAACGCCCTTTCCTGAGCGGTTCGCTCAGATGATGTAGATAAGTCTTTTTCAGTATAATGGGAGCACTACGTATAAAGAAGGAGTATTTACATGAGCAAATCAATCGCCATCATCGGGGCTGGCGTCAGCGGCCTGTACGCTGCCTCGCTCCTCATCGAAAAAGGCTATGACGTCACCGTGTTCGAGGCACGCGACCGCATCGGGGGACGGGTGTTGAGCCAAAACGGTTTCGACCTCGGTCCGACGTGGTATTGGCCGGACACCGAGAAGACAATCACACAACTCGTCGACCGGCTCGGACTTCCGGCGTTCCCGCAATACGCGACCGGTGACTTGATGCTCGAGCGGCAAGCTGGTGTGATTGAGCGCCACACGTTGCCGCCCGAGCAGACCGTTCTGTCGATGCGACTTGAAGGCGGTATGGCGACACTGACCACAGCGCTCGCTGCCAGACTTCCAAAAGGGACAATCGAACTCGAGACGACCGTCACGTCGATTCAACAGACAGAAGACGGGGTATCGGTCACGGTCGAAGCAGGATCGTCAAAAACGTTCCATCACGTCATCCTAGCCATCTCGCCCCGGCTCGTCTCACGTATCTCGTTTCAACCGGAACTGTCTGAAGCGACGAAGGCAAAGCTGTCGGCTACACCGACGTGGATGGCCGGGCAGGCGAAAGTGGTCGCCGTGTATGACCGACCGTTTTGGCGAGACGCCGGCTTATCGGGCCTCGGTATGAGTTGGTCCGGGGTGTTGCAGGAGATTCACGACGCGTCAGCGCCGGGAGGGTACGGGGCACTGTTCGGTTTCTTCCGGTTGTCGCCTGCTGAGCGGGCCGCACTAGACCGGGACGAGCTCAATCGTCTCGTCGTCGAGCAATTCGTCCGACTGTTCGGGGAAGAGGCACGCGAGCCGCGTGACGTCTTGTACGTGGATTGGTCGAGTGACCGCGACACGGCAAGTTCGCAAGATGCCCAACCTTTGACCGACTTCCCTGTTTACGGACCGATTACGCTCGACACCGCTTGGGCAGGACGTCTCTCACTTGCTGGGACCGAGACGGATTCCATGTTCGGCGGTCATATCGAAGGGGCACTTCGTTCTGCAATCCGGGTCGTCGAGCAACTCTAACCAAAAATGCGTATCATCCCAAGTGAGGGACGATACGCATTTTTATTTGAACTTCTGAATCATCAACGCGAGTGCGCGATTGATCATCTTCATCTCGTCATCCTCGAGCACAGAGAACATCTCTTCGGCGAGCTGTTCTTCGATCCGGTCGACTTGTCTCGAGTAGTCGAGGCCGACCGGACCGAGCCGGATGAAGCTCTCACGCAAGTTGTCCGGATTTTTCTCTTTTTGGACGAACTGGCGTTGTTCGAGCACTTTCAACACTTGGCTGACCGCACTTTTCGAGATATTCATCTTCGTCGCGATCTCGGTCGTCGTCCATGTGTCTTTTCGTTTGAAGAGCAGCAACATCTGTTCTTGCTGGTAACTGAGTTCAAACTCGTTCAAGTCGGTAAAGTATTTGGTGAACAACAAGTCGAGCTCGTCGACTTGACGATACATCTCGATGACTTGTTGTTTGCGTGTGTCATTCAATGGTCGTTCTCCTTTCATCGCGTGTTACGGAACGTCTGGCTCCGCACATACAGGACGATACTAAATGCTAGTCCGATTATACCAAACGTGATGAGGAGCGTTTGAATCGGAACGGATAACGCGACAAGGATTGATAGCACGGCGAACGCGATCGGCTCTAGGCCGGACGCGGCGAGCGCCATGATGCTCATGACGCGACCGATCTTATCTTGGTCGCTATGCTCTTGCATGAGCGTGACGGCCGGTAAATAGACGAGCATCAGCATGAAGCCGCTCATGGCCGCCGAGAAAGCGAGCATCGGGATGGACTCGGCTTGCGTGTAGAAGAGAAATGCGACAATCGTCAAAAACAAGGCGCGGAAGACGAAGCGCCCGCGGTGGACCGAGCGCAATAACAGGACAAGAAAACTTGCGACGAACGTCCCGACGGCGAGCCCACCTTCAATCAAACTCAAGTCGAACGCCGTTCCACCGCGTTCGCCGACGAGGATCGGGATGCTCATGATGAGCGGTCCCATGATGAACAAATTGACGATCGCAATCGAGAACGTACCGCTTCGCAAGATCGGTGTCTTTGAGACGTAGCGGATTCCTTCTTTCAAATCAAAGACGACGTGCTTGAGCGACATCGTCTGTGCCGCTGGAATATGATCTCGAATCAGCCGCGGCATCATCAAGAAAGCAGAGATAAAGATGAGCGTGGCCGCCGTACTAAAGCTAAGACCGAAGCCGCCCCACGTCAACAGAAGACCGGCTAAAAATGGACCGATCACGAACATGAGCTCGAGCGACCCTTGGAATAACGAGTTGGCGCGTTGAAGCTCGTGTTTTTTGACGAGAGACGGGATGAGTGAAGATAGCGCCGGATACGACATGCCGTCCAATATCCCGAACGCAATTGAGATGAGGATTAAGACGATCACGGAATAAGCGTCGGCCAAGTGCAGCGCGACGACGACAAGCATCAAGACACCTTGTCCGAGGTTCGTCAAAAATAAGAGGCGACTCTTTTGATAGCGGTCGGCAAAGACACCGCCGAACACCATCATAATCACGCGCGGCAACGAGACGGCCGTCATGATGATTCCGAGCAGGGCCGGTTGTTTCAACACATCGATCGTGAGCCACGACATACTCAAAAAGAAGATGGAAAAACCGAGAGTCAGCGTCATGCCGGACAGCCAAGTGAAAATGAAACGGGAATTGTGTAGCAAGTTCATAAGGAGACCTCATTTTTAAATAAAGTTAAGTTAACTAAACTATAAATCGAGATTTGAATCTGGTCAAGAAATACGGATTGGGAAGAAAAATGTAAAAAAACGGAACTTTCTTCGGCGGAGAAACGTATAATTACAGAAGAGGTGAACGATATGAGTAAACAAGAACGATTACGCAAAGTAAAAACGATGAATCCCCAATGGTTAGTATTACGACTTTTCTTTGCGCTTCCCACTGGTGTACTTGTATTTTACTTTTTACAGACAGAGGCGAATCCCTGGCTAATGGGAGGGGTGCTCCTAGCACTGACGATTGCGGCAAATGTTTTATTCTCACGAGAATCAAGCTTTGTCAAAAGCCTTACACCGAATGAGCAAGCTAAAAAGGTAGTTAGCATCCAATATAAACTCGACTATTTGTTCGCCTTCATCATGGCTGTGATTTTCCCACTTATGATGCGATTCAGTATGTTGACACTTAGTCCATTCATTTTGTTTATGGGTAGCGCCATCTTAATTTTGTTTACTCAATTCAAACTTGATCAACAGCTAGAATGGATAGACGCTGAGCAACCGACCCGTCGAGAAATTCAGCGCACGCGATTTAGCTGGAGAGCTTGAATAGCTGTAAATGAGAATGCTAGTGAACGTGCAACATGTGCCACGTGACATGAACGATAACAACTAAAGGAGTCTCTGATGAACAAACATGAACGCTTGAAAAAAATGATAAAAGCAAACCGGAAATGGCTTCTCGTCAGGCTCGGTTTTGCGATTCCGATTGGGATATTGCTCTTCTTCTTTCTACAAACTGAGACACGATCAATCGTTTACGGAAGTTTGATGGTGGTGTCGCTGTTAGCGTACGGAGTGATGATTGGGCGGGAAAGTCGATTCATGAGCAGTTTCACAAACCACATTCGAGCGAAGCGGGTCATCCACATTCAATACGTGTTCGACTACATGATGGTTGTCTTCATCTGTTTGTCTTTCCCATTGCTTTTGAAGTTAGAAACAATCAGTTGGGTCCCGTTTTTCATCTTCTCCCTTACAGCGTTAGCGCTGGTGATTGTCGAACGCCTGCTTGATGAGAAAGTAAAACTGATTGATCCCGAGCAACCGATGCGTCGCGACGTAAAACGGGAAAGCTTTTAAGGAGTGATTCGATGACAAAACAACAACGCATCAATCTGATTTATAAAACGAATGTGAAGACGGCCGTTATTCAAAGTCTGCTCACATTTCCAATGGTATTTTGCCTCGTAGGTTTGATTGAATCGGATTCATGGAACGGATGGTACGTGGCCGGCATACTCGTCTGCTTGTTACTGCTTGGCGGAATCTTTTTCAAGGCGAATCGGGTCGAGGTTGAATTGACTGAGCAAGAGGATGCCAAAACCATCATCGTCCGTCGGAACGGATCTATGTTTGCGCTATTTGTCTTATTCATTTTATCGTTTGCACTGACAATTAAACTCGGTTGGATGTATGCGTGGATAGTGGTGCTGACAATCGGTGTGTTGTATGGAGGATACCGGTTGATTCGAAAACAAGACGAGCGATTGACGGACATCGACCCGGAGCATCCGAGGTTTCGGGAGATTCGACTCGATAATGTCAGGGATTAAGGAGGAGACTGATGGACCGGGAAACTCGATTCCAAGCGCTGTTACAAGTCGACAAAACGTATCGAAGCTTTATGATCGGGAGCAGTATACTCCTTTTCTTGGGTGCGTTCTACTTTATGATGCACACGACTTACTCCGTCATGATTGCGGCTGTTGGCCTCGTGCCGACGTTGTTTTTCGAATGGAAGAAGACGATTGTCTACCTGAAATTCAATGACGACTGGGCGTATCGTCGTCTCATCAAAGCGAACTTTTTCTTACTATGCTTCACCTTCTTCTTATTGTTCGGTGTTATCGCCTCGTTTTTGACGGGCCACATGAATCGTGATGGATTTGTGTGGGCGATGGTGATTGGCGGGTTACCCGCCATCTTGTTGCCATTTTGGATTGATCGGAAACTGCTGCAACTTGACCCGGAACATGTTACTTCCAGTATGCTAGCAAAAGCCAGTCGTGAGCAGCTGAAGCGTCGGCTTGACGGAATCAATGAATTAGAAAAGGACTGAAATGGTATGACGAAACAAGAACGAATTCAAGCAATCGGAGCTTATCGAGAACCACATCAAAAAATCATTTTTTGGCTGACGGTCGCCCTCATCTTTTTTAACTCTTTCACGTTAGGCTTTGACGATATCTGGTGGATGTGGGGCATCGGTTCTATCTTTGCCGCCATCGGACTCGTTCGTTTCATGCTTCGTGAAGGTGAGGTGTTGATGGCTTTTACGAACGGACGAGGAAGGGTGCTCACGAAACGTTTGTATCAGATGTATAGTCTCTGGATTGTGTTGGTCACGGGGACGATTCTCCTCAGTCGGATACACATTCCAACGTTCGGATGGGTGCTCTATGGTGTCTGTTTCGTGATTTTGGGCTGGAGCCATTACACGATACATAAGCAGTTCAAACAGGCAGACCCGGATCAACCGACACGAGATGAAATCACAAAAGGCTACCGATCTTATGAGAGGAGTACATATGCTGACAAAACAAGAACGCATTAATCAGCTACTCGTACAAGACGATACCCATTGGTTTGTACGGTGGTGGATTTGGATTGCCGGGCTCATCGCCACGGTCGTCGTCGGCTATATGGCACCGACGTGGCTCCCGTTTGTCTTGGCCATCTCCTATTTCCCGTATTTATGTCTGGAGTGGCGTAAGACGAAGCTCTTGCTCACGTTCAACGAAAGCCGTCGCTACACACGCTGGGTCTACATGGGCTTCGTGTTCGAATGGATCGGATTCGTCGCGATTTTGAGCCTGTTCGCTTTCTATCATGCAGGTGTTGTTTCGATTCAAGTTCTGCTGGCACTCATTGTCAGTTTGATTGTTTTCAGTATCCTCACCCCACGCTGGCTCGATAGATTCATCTTGATGTTCGATGACGACCATGTCACCGCGAAAGTTTTGAGCAAAGCGAAAGAACAACGAAATACCGAACATAAGACGAGTTCCTAATCAAACGGGACTCGTCTTTTTATGATTCAGGACATCGGTCCTTTATACTTTATATGAGTGAGATGTACATTGAGATAATCACTTGCACTACATCATAGAATCGAGGAAACGAAATATGTTAGCCATTATTATTGGACTCGTGATCGGCATCTTACTACCGATACAGACGAGCGTGAACTCGCGTCTGCGTTCGATCGTCGGGTCACCGTTTGTCGCTTCGTTCCTATCATTCGCGGTCGGGACGACCTTTTTATCGCTCATCCTTCTTGTCTCTGGACAAGGATTCGGGTTCGACTCGTCAATCTTTCAGCAACAGCCGATCTGGATGTGGTCGGGCGGTTTGTTAGGGGTTATTTTTTTAACGGGGAACATCCTCTTGTTCCCACGGCTCGGCAGCGTCCAGACGGTCATCATGCCAATCTTTGGACAGATCGTGATGGGGCTGTTAATCGATCACTTCGGTTGGTTCAATTCGACCGTGAGCGTCCTTACACCGTGGCGCGTGTTTGGGGCCTTGCTTGTTTTGCTAGGGGTCGTCGGGACGGTCGCACTCACAGACTGGATCAATCGACGCCGCGGAAAATTTGTCATCGCGAACCGGGTGGAGACCGGTAACTTGAACGTCTGGCGTTTACTCGGAATCGGGACCGGGATGATGAGCGCGACGCAGACGGCAATCAACGGCTATTTAGGAACTGTGCTCGAGTCTGCGCTAAAAGGCGCGCTCGTCTCGTTCGTCGTCGGGCTTTTCACGCTTCTCCTCGTGTTACTCCTACTCCGTCCGAGCGTCGAATGGCGCGGGCTATCGGGACAACCGTGGTGGATTTGGCTTGGCGGGATCATCGGCGCGCTCTTCATCGGCGGGAACGTCTTGATTGTCCCGATGGTCGGGACCGGCATCGCCGTCGTCATCGTCATTGTCGGTTTACTATGCGGAAGTTTGCTGGTCGACCGGTTCGGTTGGTTCGGTGCAGCCAAAAATCCGGTGACCGGGATTCAACTCGTCAGTTTGCTCGTCATGGTGCTCGGCATCATGATGATCCGCTTGTCATAACATATAAGGAGGGGATACGATGCGCGGAGTCTTGTTCGCCATCAGCGGCGGTTTCTTTTTAACGTTGCAAAGCGTCGCCAACGCACGAATCAGTTCTCAGATCGGCACGTGGCAGGCCGCGACATTGACGCAGATGACCGGCTTCATTGTGGCGCTTCTCGTCATGCTGGCTGTGCGTGACCGGACGTATAAACAGATGCGACACGTGCACCCGCTCTATTTGTCGGGTGGCGCGTTCGCCGCCCTCATCTTGTTCAGCAACATGACGGCCGTCCATCAGCTCGGCGTCACGTTGACAATCTCCTTGTTTCTGATTGCGCAGCTCGCCCTCGCGCTCGTCATCGATTGGCGCGGCTGGTTCGGGATGGTGCGGCGTGAGTTGAACGTGTCACAATTGCTCGGTGTCGCCATGATGGTCGCCGGCATAATCTTGTTGAAATGGTAGGAGGGGACCGGATGCTAGAACAGTATTTGACGCAACAAGAGTTACAAGTCTTGCCAAAAGCGACACACGAACACTTCACGCTCGTCCGTTACGAGCCGGGCGCGACGATTTGCGCCCAAGGTGACGACGCGCACCACCTCCATTTTCTCGTCAAAGGCAAGATTCGCGTAGCGCATACGTCGGCAACGGGTAAACGCCTCGTACTGTCGTTCAAACGTCCGTTCGATTTGATCGGTGACATCGAATACGTGCGTCGGACTCCGTACTTAAATACGGTTGAGGCGGTCACGTCGGTCGAGATGCTCGTCATCCGGTTCGACGATTTGGCCCGGCACGCGGCGGACGATGTGGCATGGCTCCATTATCTGTTAGAAGAGATCACGAGAAAGTTCGAGTTGAAATCGCAATCGATGAGTTTCAACTTGTTTTACCCGGTCGACGTCCGTCTCGCGAGCTACTTGCTGTCGATGACGCCGGACGAGCGTGCGCTCGGGTCGACGGTCGATGAGTTGACCGATATCGCTGACTTGATCGGGACGAGTTATCGCCACGTCAATCGGACGCTCAAACGCTTCGTCGAACAAGGATTGATCGAACGGGATCGTCGGTCAATCGCAATCATCGATCGCGCCGGGTTAATCGCTGCCGCAGGGGAGAGTATTTATGAGTGAGGGGGAACGACAATGGCACTTGGAATGATGCTCGCGGTCATGGGCGGCATGCTCGTCTGTGTACAAAATACGTTCAACGCCAACGTGAAACAACGGGTCGGGGCTTGGGCGACGACGACGCTCGTCCTCGCACTTGGTTTTCTCGCCTCGCTCTTCATCGGATTGATCAGTGAAGGCGGCGGTTTGTTTGATTTACGTGACATGGAGACGTGGTACTGGTTCAGCGGCATCATCGGTGTTGGTGTCGTCATGAGCGTGACGCAAAGCGTCCAGCAGCTCGGTCCGAGTTACGCCATCTCGATCGTGATGGTGTCGCAAATCTTGTTCGCTTTGCTGTGGGATACGCTCGGCTGGTTCGGACTTGAGGCGATCCCGTTCACGTGGAAGACGGCGCTTGGCATCGTATTGATCGTCGGCGGGGTGCTGTTGTTCCAGTTGAGTGGGAAGAAAATAACCGCGCGCCAGCAGGTAAAACAAGTAGGTTGATCTTCAGAATGATTTACGACAGTTCGTACAAGTTTGCCCGTGTTCCTGCCGTCTCACGACGGTTTGGCAATGCGGGCATTTTGTCGTGTGCGAGGCGTTCGGTTGAATGAGTGAGCGTTCCTCGAACGATGACGGATATAAAGTATAGGAACGAGTCACAATAAAGCCGACGATGCCGAGCAAGACGGCTAAAATGAGGATATCCATCGAAATCCCTCCTAATAATTGGTATGCTAGTTGTATATACGCGTCATGGATGGATTTGGTTTCAAAGGGGGAGATTGGATGATTACACGGAAAGAACGGACTGAAGAACTATATGGATTGGCTGAAAAGCAGTCTAGCATGGGCACGGCGCTTCGAATCGGTCTGATTGGTTTAGCCGCAGGACTATGGTTTTATGGGAATTTTTCGCTAACTCATAGTGCGATGTTTCTGTTTGTCACGACTATTGCGGTGCCGTTTAGCTATATGTCCTGGAGAAAGACGCGCACGCAGCTGTCGTTCAATGACAATCGTGCGTATCAAGGATTGATTCGAGTAAAAGGGATTGGGGACATTGCAATGTTATGGGGCATGTTCGGTTTAATGATAGGACATGAATTAAACTTCTTTGAACTATCGACGCTCAGCAGCGTGGCTGTCAGCATATTGGTCGTCCATTTATTGGCTGCGACGTTGATCGACAAACGATTGCTACGCATCGATGACGAGCACGTCGTCGACAGTCTGTTCGGGTTGACGAAGCGGGAGCAGATGAAACGGAAATGGGACGAGAAGTGATGGTTGCGCATACAAATCGCTTGCTTCAATTGATGCGGTTTGAACAAGTATCGATTCGTTTGTTTGGTCTGCTAGTCGCCGTCATCATCTTAAGCTCATTCTATCTTCATAGTCGGTATACGTTGACGAACGTTCAAGTGTTCGCGGCCTTTGTAGTCATTTACGCAGCACTGGTCTTATGGGGCTGGTTGCGGATGAAGCTATTGCTCCGCTTTAGTTCGGATAAGCTGTATCGCCGATATGTTCGAATCAACTTTTTATTCATCTTCATGACGGTAATCGGGCTCGCTATATTTGTTTGGGGCACAGTCATTCAAAACTTTCAAAACGTAACGTATTCATTGCTTGGTACGCTAATCGTTTTACCATTCCTATATTTTGAATGGTGGGTGAATGAGCGACTCAAAAAGATTGACCCAGAGCATGTGACGAATCAAGACATTCGCCAATACAGACGAATGAAGAAAGCAGGAGAACAATGATCATTTGGAACGATATACCGGACGACCCGAACCGGTTGCCCGTATTAACGGACGACGTATTGATTGAAGTGGAAGGGCGCCTCGGGGTGAAACTGCCGGACGATTATCTCCAGGCGATTCGTATCCAAAACGGGGGATATGTCGAACAGCGCGATTTGCCGATTGTATGGAATGGACAAGATGACATCGCCCTCGTCGATTCAATTTCTGGGGTTGGGCGTCACAAAGGGTTAATCGAATCGAGAGCCTTGTTGACGGAATGGGGTGTCGAGGATGACCAGATAATCGCCTTCGCAGGCGATGGACATTTCTTCCTCGTGTTCGATTACCGTGAAGGAGCAACGCCAAAGATTGCCTATATCGATACGGATACGGAAGAGATTGATGTCTTGTTCGACTCGTTCAGTCAATTTAGCGAAGCGCTCACGACGGTCGACATGGGAGTGTATGCAGAAATGATTCCAGAACCGGTCGCTGAAGTGAAGCAGAGGCAGTCACTCTTAGACGATGCACGACGTCTGCTTTACAGCGAGGAACCGAAAGAAAAATTGCACGGTGCGGTAATTTGGTTCAATGGATTGGACTCGCTCGGAGTGGATGAGCTCGTTCGTGAACTGTTGACATGGATGGATCACGAGCTGTTACGAGATACGGCGACAAGCGTCATTCAAGAAGTCATCATTCGACGGAAGCCTTTAAATCAACAACTGTTCGAAGCATTTTTTGAGACGCTCCACAGGCAAGACGACGACTATAGTAAACAACGCTACGACGAAACGATGTACATTCTTGATAACGATATTAAAGTCGAATGAAACCTTTTGCACTATCGATTCGTAAAAGAAGGAAATGATATTTTATTAGGAGGATTTGATGGTTGACCATGACGTAAGACTTGAACAGATGCTTGAGAACGACCAGAAGCGACAAAAACAGACGCTTTACCCGACGATGGGGTTCATCGCACTGTTCATCATTTATTTTATGACGACAGAGGTTTTGCTCTTGTTGCCAATCATCTTGGTCGGACAATTCCCGATGCTCTATAAAGGCTGGCACCGCATGAAGTTGTTGCTCACGTTCAACGACGATGCCCGTTATCAACAGAAAGTACGGTCCGAGTTTGGTTTGGCCGTCGGGAATCTCGTGTTTCTCCTGATGTTGATCACGAGTTCAATGCTCGGATGGATCACATTGCTTACATTTATCATCGTCATCGTTGTCGGACTCATCACGTTCATGACGCTCGGTTTCCGGATCGACCGTGAGTTGAAAACGATTGACCCAGAGCATGTGACAGGGACCGAACTCAGTAAAGCGCAAATCGAGCGCCGCACACGAAAGACATCGTAATGGGGGAAAAATTATGATTGAAAAGCAGGAACGATTGAAACAAATGGTCGAGAACGACCGAAACGTGAACCGGACGGCGCTTTTGCTCACGTTCGCGATTTTAGGAATCGCCTTTTACTTCATCTTCACGCAAGAAATCAAAGTGGCGACGTTCGCCGTGATCATCATGGCGACCCAGCTACCAAGTTTATATCGGGCTTGGCACCGGATGAACTTACTGCTCACGTTTAACGACGAGGCGCGCTATCAAAAGTTCGTCCGTATCGAGTTCGGCATCGTGCTCGCCAATGTGATCTTGCTTGGTATCTTCATCGCCATCGCTTGGTCGATTGAAGGCTCGCTTGTCGTCTTCGCAATCATGTTGCTCGCACTCTTCATCCCATTCATTTTCTTGTCGGTCTGGGTGAACCGGAAGCTCGAGCTGATTGATCCAGAACATGTGACGAACCATGAGCTTCGGACGGCGCATCGGGATGCGTCTAAAAATCGGTTCAAGTAAACCAAAGGGACGTGCGGATGGATGAGACGAAGACTAGTCTTCTTTTTAATTGTCGGACTTTTATTTTTAAATACACGTAGCGAAGATAATCATGAACTCATCGTTGAGACGTATGTAGGTGAGAGTATGTCCGTCTTTTCGGGTGAACCGTTCACAGACGAAGCGGAGATTGCACGATTCCTGGAACTGATTGAAACGAGTGCCCTGTCTGAAGCGGAAGTCATGGGCATACCAGACTACGTCATCACCGTGAACAATCTGTCTGAATCGACGATGGAAGCGATGGTGAACGTTTGGGTCGGAGAAGACGATGAAATACTTTTCACTCGAGGAATGGAAGGGACCGACGTGTTTGAAGTCGATTCGATGTACACCTACGATGTGAACGAGATTTTGAATCTAAATAACCTTTAAATGGAGAGGATGAATAGGATGGATATGCGAGTGTTTGACATGCTCTGGTCACTTGGTACCTTTGCTGTCGTGTTAGGTGGAGTCATTTTCGTGCTAAAGTTCATAATTGGAAAAATGAACGAGCAGAGCTGAATATAATTAAAAAGTCATAACGGTACAGTTTATCTCGTCGCTTGAGCTTTTTTGGCTAACGTGAGGTATTCAATTTATCGTATGGTGTAATTTCACAAATTAAGATTCGAATCTGAATCATCACAGCATAGAATGGAGGTCGTTCAACTGAAAAGATTAGTCGTTTTTCTATGCTGCATCCCCCTATTTCTGTTAGTAGCATGTACTGATGAAGAGCAAGCGGTAGAGTCGAAGCGAAAAGAAGTGGACGTCCCAATCGAAACTGTAGAAATCAACGAAGCGAACGAATTGAAGATTGTGCCACTCTATACACAATATCAACAATATTTGAACGCATCGCTTGAGACCGAAGATATGGAAGAAAACAAGCGATTATTTAAGAAATTTGTTCTGGATTACATAGAAGAAATCGGAGAAGACGAGAAGTTTTCTACAGCCGATTTGAAAGGAAACTTCTTGCTGACCTCAACTTCTTACGAGCAACAACTGTTGAAGCAAATTGAGATATTGATTCAGCGACATGATGAAATTACAGAAATCATTAGAACGACTTACTCGGACTCAAGTCAAGTACTCCCGAAAAAGAAAAGTACGGTGTTCCTTGCACCGTTCAACCCTGAATTCTCCTCTGTGAGTGAATCGATGGCCGGCGTAGGCGGCGCAGCTTATAAAGACGTCTTCGTGTTGTATCTCGATGCAGACTTCGACAAAGAAATCCTGGCTTATTCGACGGCTCATGAGTACCATCATCTGATCCTTTATGACCAACCGGGCTTTAATATTAGTTCGGTCCTGAAGTCGGTCATCGTGGAAGGGAAGGCGGATGCATTTGCCGATCGCATTGTCAAAGACGTATCGCCTCCGTGGAACGTACCGATGGATGATGCGACCGCGAGACATATAGCCAGTCTAGTGAATCACTACGAAACAACATTTAGCGATTTCGTAGTCGGAAACAATCAAAAAGAAATTCCGCGATGGAGCAACTACATGCTCGGGAGGGATATGCTCAATCACTATTTGGCGTCACATCCACATCTTTCGATTCCAGAATGGACGTTCAAAGAAGACCATGACATTTTAGAGGGCTACAAATATGAAGCGCTTCTTAAATGATGACAGACATGGGGGACTAATGTTTTTTCTCGGGCGTATGGTAGCAGTTATAAGGTCATGAGGTGCAAGAGTAAGTATAAAACTTGAAGTGTCTCGTACCCACGCAAGCTTCGAGCACCGCTTCTAAAACTCTGTTTTAATTTATTTTGAACGGATCAGATGTTATACAGCAATTTTGTGACGTCTAATTTCTTCAAAATCATGGTAAAGCCAAAAGACGATTAATATGTACCCTATGTAAGGACATTTAAAAAATTTATGCTACTTCAAGTAGATGAATCCTGTACTGTACAGGATTCATCTTTTTCGTATTCCATTGGTAACAATGATTTTACTTATCCTCTAATAATTGGATTTTAAACACATCTGTACCCGAACGGTTAGTTAACAAGGTGATTAAAATCAAATCACCCTTTGATAAGTCTGATAGAGAAATGATTTGATCTTGCTTGTAAATGGATACTTGTTCATCAAAAATTTCATATTCCATAAGCGTTTGATTCGTTTCATCGTTAAATGAATTACCTTTAATCGTTATCCGATTTTCTTCGATTCCTTGAATTTCGGCGTGAAATGTCTGAATATCAGACGGAGCGAGGATCCACGTATCTTCCTCATATGCTTTGTACGCATTGGTGTATCCCGCAAAATAACTAATCAATACACTAATTAATAAAAGAACGATCGACAGGATGACAGTGATTTTGTAAGGTGGGACCATCGGGGAACGTGTTCTTGAGTTTCCGTGTAGCGCTTGATTGATATGTCGCTTGTAAGCCTGAAAATAAAGCGTGACAGTCACAATAAAGATGAATAGAACTATACATGTTGCGATGATGTAAATGGGGATACTCATGGATTCGTCTCCTTCAGATATGAAAATGATCTTTAAAGATATAGTAATAGCTCCTTGTCACATCAACGCGTTTTCCGTTCGTTAGGGTAAGGATAAATTTTGAAGAAAGAGTGGGTTTGATTTGTTTGATTTGATTTGTTGCAATCACAACAGAGTTACTTATCCGTAAAAAAGACGTCGGATCAAGCAAACTAACGAGCCGGTATAATCGATCAGTGGCGAGATAAACTGATTCTTGCGTTTGAATTTCCACAGTACGGCCAAACGATTCGATACAAATAATATCCGCGACTGGCAATACAATCCGTTCATTCGTTTCCTTTTCTTTCACGGTCAAATGCTGAACAAAAGGAGTGGATGTACTCAGTACTAGGTCGGCTGTATCATCTATTTCAATTCCTCTTTCCTCGAGCATAGACTTAATCTCGTCATAGCGCTCGGTACTAATATCGAGCTTGATTTTCATGCACGAACCGCCTTCCTCTATACCAATCCATATATTTGAAATCAGTGTAGCAACTACCTCCCTGGTCATCAACACAAGATGAACACTTTACAGAAATATCCACATAAGTTGCATCACAGACAATTGAGTCATATCTCGTTACGATAAAAATCCTATGGATGAATACAGATTGGTGAATTCATCTGCTTCTCCATAGGGAATTTTAATAAGTTAGAAGTCGACTCCATTAAGCGAGCATGCCGATTTTATAGAACTTGAAGCGGTGTCTTTCCCAAAACGAGTCATTCACGTTGTCACCGCCACATCATCTTGAATGCCTTCGACCATCTTTACGAACGCCTCGTCGGGGTCGGTCGTCCCGGACGCGCGCAACCAGTCTTGGAAATCTCCTTCATACAGGACACGACCTTCATGGAGGAAGATGACATGGGACTCCAGCTGGGATAAGTCATGCAGTTGATGCGTCGAGATGAGGCACGTACGACCGTCTTTTACGAGTCGCTGTAAATGGCGCATGATGTTGATGCGTGACGCCGGATCGACGCCGCTCGTCGGTTCGTCGAACAAGTAGAGCGATCGTTTGACCGAGGAGAGCAATGTCACGAATAGCCACTTGCGTTCTCCGACCGACATTTTGCCGAGCTTCATCTTCCACAGATGCTCGAACAGCTCTTGTTCCCGGGCGGTCGTGAGTCCGTTGACATAAGTCGCTAGTCGCTTGAAGTCAGGCCGCTTTGTAAGTCGTCCTATGAAGTACGTGAGATCTTTTCCCGTTAATTCGTTGTGATACAAAATCTGTTGCGTTAAATACAGCATGTCAGACGATGGTACGAGCTGTAGCGAGGCCCGGTCGACTGGGAGCGTCCTTGTCATACAGTCAAACAACGTCGTCTTCCCGGCCCCGTTCAGGCCAATCAAGACGTTCAGTTTATTCGGATGAAGCGTGAATGAGACGTCGTCGAGCACGGGACGTGTTGCTTTCGGATAAAAGTAGGTCAAGTTTTGAATGTTCATCATTTCCTCCTAGCGTGT
Source organism: Exiguobacterium sp. SH31 (assembly GCF_001816105.1). Lineage (NCBI taxonomy): Bacteria > Bacillati > Bacillota > Bacilli > Caryophanales > Exiguobacterium > Exiguobacterium sp. SH31. The sequence goes on along the minus strand of NZ_LYTG01000072.1, from coordinate 38,818 downwards.
GACGGATGAGACGAGGTTGAAGCGATTCATCGCGAACAGGCCGACGATGACGTAACCGACAAGAGAGAGAATTGTCGTAATCAGGTTAAACGAGACGTCGACTTGCGTGACACCATGAACGACGGCGAGCGACAGTTGAAGTAGGGCATAAAACGGATTGGCATAACCGAACCAGACATCTGGCTGTTTGACGGCTAAAAGGAACAGCGGATAGGTGAGAATGTTCGCAAATTTCATCAAGCTCGATACTTTCACCGGCAGAAGCGTCAAGACGACACTTCCGAGCGCGAACGGAAAGCTGCCGAGCAACAGCAGGATTGGGCTCGCGAGCAAACCGAAAGTGAAATGACCGTGGGCGAGCGTGACGACAACTGTGAAGAGTAGGAGACTGATTGCGGCAAACAAGAGCTGGGCCAATAAGATGGCCAACATGTATGTGTATTTGTTGCCGGAGATCATGACGTACGTCTTCATGAGACCGTATTCGCGCATTCGTGCGAGTTCGAGCGCAATCCCGTTCAAATAAGTCGCCAAGATGATGTACACCCAAAAGTACGACAAATACGTGGCGTATTCGGCAGACGTCATCGTACCGATATTTGGTGGACTGTACAGGAGGGCGACACCGAGCGGGAGTCCCATCGTTAAAAGAAATGGCACTTTATCCGTAAGGACGATTTTTGCGTACAGAAAGAAATAACTCGTGATTTGATGCATATATACCTCCGAGGTTGATGTGGATTAATTCGATATACGCATTTACTAGCATGATAGTTTCAATTATTTGTAAATTTATCCGTTCACACTTTGTTTATAACTTCTGTTTATCCTTGAGGTACAACCAAAAGGAGGAATTGACAGATGAACAAAAAACTGAAGTGGGGATTAGGTGGCGGTGCCCTGGCCATCGCGTTAGGAGCTGGCATTTTCTTGATGCCGCAATCGGTCGAATATAAGTCAGAGCAAGTGGCGACGGAGACGATTGAGAACGTCTACACGTTTGCCGGTCAGGTGACGACTGTCGGAGAAGATGCGACCGGACGACTGTTGATCGACGAGCGGGATTTAGGGAAAGTCGAGGAAGGTGATGCGCTGACGATCTATGCGAACGCATTGGACACTGAACTCGAAGGAACGGTCGAATCGATTGCGGATGAAGCGGAAGCATTGACGACTCCGGGCTCGTCAGCACGTTATGCGATGAACGTCACGTTGCCTGAAACGGACGGATTACGAAACGGGATGACGCTCGAAGGCTCGATTGTCGTCGAACGTGTCGAAGAAGCAGAGACGCTATCACTCGACAGCATCACGTTTGAAGAAGGCGACGCCTACGTGTACGTCGAGGGCACGGATGGTCCGGTGAAACGGCAAGTCGAGCTCGGCATCAGCGACGGCAGCCGCGTTGAGATTAAAGACGGATTAGACGAAGATAGCGTCCTCTTAATGGATGAGGCGACAGCTGGGGGTATCATGCCACCACAGATCGGAGGTGGACAATGAGCGCACTCATTGAAGTCACCGATTTGACGAAAGCGTACGGGTCGGGTGAAAACGAACAGATCGTGTTGAACGGTATCGATTTGACGGTTCACGACGGCGAGTTCGTCGCCATCCTCGGGCCGTCTGGTTCGGGGAAATCAACGCTCATGAACATTCTCGGTTGTCTGGACGGATACACGAGCGGTCGCTACAGCTTTGGCGACCGTGACGTGACCGGATTATCCGAGACCGAATTGTCGGCGTTCCGCAATCAGCAGATCGGGTTCATCTTTCAACAGTTCAACTTACTGCCGCGATTGACGGCAAGCGAAAACGTCGAGTTACCGCTCATCTATCAACGGCTGTCGAAGTCGGAACGAAAAGACCGGACGCACCAGATGTTGACGCGTGTCGGGCTCGGCGATAAACAGAACCATTACCCGAATCAACTGTCGGGTGGGCAACAACAACGTGTCGCCATCGCGCGGGCGCTCGTGACAAATCCGTCTCTACTGCTCGCCGATGAGCCGACCGGGGCGCTCGATCAGACGAACGGACGTCAAATTCTGAACTTGTTTCATGAATTGCATGCGGAAGGGAAGACGATCATCATGATCACCCATGACCTCGACATCGCCAAAGAAGCGACGCGCATCGTCTACGTTCGGGATGGCCGTATCGAGAAGGAGGAACGACGATGATTCGAGAAAATATACGTATGGCCTGGCTGACGGTGATCAGTCATAAGATGCGCTCTTTCTTGACGATTCTTGGAATTGTCATCGGGACGGCGTCCATCATCACACTCATGACGGTCATCTCGGGTGTCACGTCCTCAATCAATGAAGAAGTCGCGACGTTCGGGGCGGACCGGATGAGTGTCCAAATCGAAGATGCGACGAAGAATGGCATCAGCGTCACCGAAGTGGAACGTCTCGAAGCGATTGACGGCGTCGAGTCGTTATCGCCTACGACAAGTCATCAAGCGGACGTCTATTTGGGCGGTCAAACGACCGAACAGAGCGTCCTTGGGAAGAGTGACGCGTTCTTCTCAGATTCGACACTCGCTTCCGGGCGTGGCATCACGCCAGTGGACGTCTCGGAGCGGACACGCGTCGCCGTAATCGGTGATACGATCGTGAAGGAATCGTTCCCGACCACGTCGCCAATCGGTGAGACGATCACGATCGGCGGGATCCGTTACATCGTCGTCGGCACGCTCGCCCCGTCTTCAGAGTTTTCGATGTCGACGGACGAGACGATCGTCATTCCGGTGACGACCGCGCTTCACCAGTTTCATGTGAATACGATTTCGACGTTTGACCTGTACACGGAATCAGGACAATCTGAGACAGTAAGTGAAGAATTGACGCAGCAGTTGACGACCGCATTTAACGGTCGGGACGCGTTTACCGTCACGAGCTTTGAAGACGCCCTCGCGTCCATCGACCAAATCAACGCCTTGCTCAGCATGCTGCTCATCGGCATCGCGTCCATCTCGCTGCTCGTTGGCGGTATCGGCATCATGAACATGATGCTCGTCTCGGTGACGGAGCGGACGAGTGAGATCGGCTTACGAAAAGCATTAGGCGCGACACCGGCGAAAATTCGCCAACAGTTCTTGTTTGAATCGGTGCTCTTGTCCGTCCTTGGTGGGGTGGTCGGTGTAGTGGTCGGCGCACTCCTTGCCTTCGGTTTGACCGTCGTCATGGGTGTACCGTTCACGTTGGCTAGTTCGACCGTCGGCTTGGCACTAGGGTTTTCAGTCGTGATCGGTGTCATCTTTGGATATATCCCGGCCCGTAAGGCGTCCGCCTTGCAGCCGATTGAAGCGTTACGAAACGCATAAAGAAAGAAGGAATCTCGTATGGTCACGCTATTGCTTGTCGAAGATGATCCGGCACTCGGAGGTCTTCTGTTTGAATATTTGACGACAGCGGGCTACCGCGTGCTGTGGGCCGTTGACGGAGAGGAGGCGCTACATCTGCTCGATCAGCAACCGATCGACGTCATCGTGACCGACATTATGATGCCGCGTCTCGATGGTCGAGCGTTGACCGAGCAACTGCGGGGCGCAGGTTACAAGCTCCCAATCTTAATGTTGACCGCGCTCGAGACGTTGCCTGATAAGAAGAAAGGATTCCGGGCCGGGGCCGACGACTATCTCGTCAAGCCGGTCGATCTAGAAGAACTCGAGCTCCGCATCGAGGCGATGCTACGACGAGCCAATATATATCGAGACCACCAGATTCAACTGCACGATTGCGTGTTAGACGAAACATCACTGACGGTGATCACCCCGGTCGAGACAATCGAGGTGCCGAAGAAAGAGTTTGAGTTGTTGTATCATTTGGCGACGCATCTCAATCAAGTGTTCACGCGACAACAGTTGCTCGATCGCATATGGGGCTATGAAACGGAAAGTGACGTCCGTACAATCGATGTCCATGTTAACCGTCTCCGGAGCCGCTTGAAGCATGTCGACGCATTTCAAATCAGTACCGTCTGGGGACTTGGGTACCGCTTGGAGTTGAAGTCATGAAGTCCTTCTTCAGCTCGATTTACGGACGTTTCCTGACCATCTTCTTCGGGCTGTTGCTCATCCCGATCTTACTGACGCTGACGCTTTTCTTGACGTTCCAAATGAACGCGTTGACGTCGCAAGTCGAGACGATGCTCGTTGAACGGGCCGAGAGCATGCTGACGGCTTCTGAGCGTTATGAATTAGGAGCCGATGAGGTCATCGACTTGTTTTCCGAGCGGACGCTTATTGTCGAGACGGACCGCTACGCGGCCGCAAGTTGGTCGGTCGCGGAGCGCGCGCGTCTTGAACGAGGCGACGTGCTGACCGTAAGCGACGAGCGATTGCCTGCCGTCACGCTTTTAATCGATCGGACTGTCGTGACGTTGTCCCCGAACGCGGACGAGAACCCGGTCACGATTTTCCGTGATTTGTCGTTCCAGACGTTGTTGCTCACGGCGCTCGTCTCGAGCGTGCTTGTCTTGTTCGCGGTCCGGCTCATGACGAGACGGATCGACCGAGTGACCGAGGCGGCAAGTAAAGTCGCTTCTGGTGATTTGACGGTACGGGTACATGACGGCGGGGACGATGAGATCGGCAAGTTGGCGAGTCAGTTCAACCAGATGACCGAGACGTTGGCGACGAACGAGTCTAAAAACGAGGAATTGACGGCGATCATGGCGCATGAATTCAAGACGCCGGTCGCCTCGATCCTCGGCTACGCGACGCTATTGAAACGGGCTGACGTACCGACGGAAAAACGAGTCAACTATGCGACGATGATCGAACAGGAAGGCAAGCGGCTGTCGCGGTTGTCACGTGATTTGCTGCGCCTTGCCAAGTTGGATCACTCGGTCGTCGGATTAGACGTCAGCCGCTTCTCGCTCAGTGAACAGATGCGGGAAAGTATCTTGTCGTTTGAACGAGAGTCGAGTCGCAAACGGTTGAACCTGATCGCTGAGCTTGATGAAGTCGAGATGGTCGGCGATGCCGGACTGCTGCACCAAGTGTGGATCAACCTGATCCAAAATGCGATGACCCACTCTTATGACGGCGGCACGATCCGCATCAAGCTCATGCAAACGGCGGAATCGATTGTTTGCGAGATCACGGATGACGGGGAGGGCATGACCCCGGAACAAGTGAGCCGTATGTACGAGCGATTCTATCAGGCCGACCCTTCGAGACATCAAGGCGGGTCAGGACTCGGTATGGCGATCGTTCAAAAAATCGTCACGTTGCACGGTGGTCATGTAGACGTCACGAGCGAATTGAAGTCAGGGACGACGGTGCGTGTGACGCTTCCCGATCAAAAAGACAGGTAGCTGCTACCTGTCTTTTTGTCTGTCCGGCTTCAACCCGCCCGCGACGAGCGGTCCTTCAAACGTGATCGTATAAATGATGCGTGCGATATCTTCTACCGTTTCAGTTCGGTCATTATAGAGCCATTCATAAATGACGCCCATATGTGCCGACGAGATATAGGAGACTAAATAATCGGGCGGGACGAGCGACTGCGTCTCGTCGAACAATACGGTCGGGGAACGGTGAAACAGAGCCGTGTACATGTAGGCGCGGAGTCTCGCCTGGAACTGCGGGTCGCCGTTCGGACCGAGAAGCGGTTTCATCAAAATCTTATTTTGCTCGATGAACCGGATGAACGGGACGAGCAACTGATGGGGAGCGGAGCCTTGTTGATTGCCAAAGACGTTCGGCAAATTTTTGATGAGTTTTGTTTCGGCCTCATGAAAGATCGTTTCAATCGATTTTTCCATGAGATCGTACTTATCCACATAGTGGCTATAGAACGTACCCCGGTTGATGCCGGCGCGTTCCGTGAGCGCCTTCACCGTGACCGCTTCAAATCCTTGTTCTTCGATCAATTCGAGCAACGCCTGTTTGATCAACTGCTTCGTCCGGACGACCCGTAAGTCTGTCTGTTCCATATTTTTTCTCCTTTATCCAACACATTGTCGCCGTCTGTTGGAAAACCAACACTGTGACCGAGATTGATGATTGTTGACCGTTCGAGCGCGGACTATACTGAACGTATAAACCAACACGGTGTCTTTTAGTCCAGTGTACACGAGGCAGACATCGGGAGGGAGTCCAATATGAATATTCAACTGAACGACGTCAGTAAATCGTTCGGTGACCAACTGGCCATCGATCATATCGGCTTCACGATCAATTCGGGCGATATCTGTTGTCTGCTCGGTCCTTCAGGGTCGGGGAAGACGACGCTCATCCGTTTGATGATCGGCGCATTGGCGGCAGACAAAGGATCGATTCGGATCGGCGAGACGGTGATGCCGAACATGAACATGCTTCATAAGATCGGATTCATGCCGCAAAACGATGGGCTGTACGACGATTTGTCGGGTGAGGCGAACCTCGAGTTTTTCGGCTCGATCTATAAGCTCGGCAAGGCAGGGCTCAAACAACGGATTGATGACGTGCTCGCCCTCGTCGATTTGACGGCCGACCGAAAAAAGCTCGTCCGCAACTATTCGGGCGGGATGAAGAAGCGGCTGTCGCTCGCCATCGCCATCCTCCATCAACCGGACGTCTTGTTTTTAGACGAGCCGACGGTAGGGATCGACCCGATTTTGCGCCGCCAGATTTGGGATCAGTTTCAAACGATTCGAGCCGGTGGGACGACGATCATCGTCTCGACCCACGTCATGGACGAGGTGCTCGAGTGTGACCGGGCCGCGCTCATCTACAACGGGCGCTTGATCGCCTATGACACGGTGACGCACTTGCTCGAACAGACCGAGAACGGACGCGTCGAGGAACTGTTCCTCATTGCCGGACGAGAGGAGGCGAAGCACGATGCGTAACTTGGCGAAACGGGTCATCTTTCAGACGTTGAACGACAAGCGGAGCGTCGCCTTGATTTTGATCGCCCCGCTCCTCATCCTCACACTCGTCTACTTCTTGCTCGGCGACTCGGATTACGTGCCGGTCGTCGTGCTTGATGAGGCCGCCCAGCAGCAGCTTATCGACGCGTTTGAAGCCGAGACGCTCGACGTGCGACTCGATACGGTCGAGGAGCCGGTTGCTTATTTGGAAGACAATAAAGACGTCGATGCCGTCTTCGAAGCGGGACAGGCGGGTACCATGATCACGTTGCGCGAACCGTCGACGAAATCGTCGAAAGCGGTGCGTGAGATCCAAGCGGCGTTGTCGGCGCTCAATCCGACGGCCGATATCGAGATGAATTACGTATACGGAGAAGAAGGACAGTCGACGTTTGATTCGTTCGGCTACGTGTTCTTGTCGCTGTTCTCGTTCTTCTTCGTCTTCATCCTGTCGGCGATGGCGCTCGTCAAAGAGCGGAGCGGGGGTACGCTCGAACGGCTGCTCATGACCCCGATCAAACGCGGACAAGTCATTTTAGGGTATACGCTCGGCTATGGCCTCTTCGCGGTCGTACAGTCTGTCCTCATCGTGCTCTATACGATCTACGTGCTCGGGCTGACGTCGCTCGGGAACATCGGTTGGGTATTTCTTGTGATGATTTTAATGGCCGGGACGGCCGTTTTGTTCGGGGCGACGATTTCGGTGTTCGCCCGCTCGGAGCTCCAAGTCGTCCAAATGATCCCGTTCACGATCATCCCGCAAGTGTTCTTCTCAGGATTGATCCCGCTCGACTTGATTCCGTATGGGCTCGGCAATTTGAGCTACGCCATGCCGATCTTCTATGGGGCGACGGCAATCAAGGAAGTGATGGTGTACGGGAGCGATTTCACCGGGATCTGGGGTTATGTGCTCGGTTTAATCGTTTACGCAGGTGTGCTTTATTTATTGAATATGCGGGCGCTCGGGAAGTATCGCGGGCACTAAAAAAGGATTCGAGCGTGGGCTCGAATCCTTTTTATGATCAGTTTTTAACGCCGTCACGCTTCGCGATCTTGTCGCTCACTTGTTGACCGCTCAATGTCACCATCGGCATGCCACCGCCAGGGTTCACGGTGCCGCCGACGAAATACAGATTGTTGTACAGCTCGCTTTGCTTCTTATGCTTGAAGCCGCCGTTCCGTTTTTTATCCGCGACGGTGCCGTAAATCGCGCCCCGGTCCGATCCATACGTGCGTTCGATGTCATGAGGCGTCCAGACGTCGCGCGTCACCGTGTTGTCTCGTAACCCGTCCAAGCCCATGCGTTCGAGCTTATCGAGGACGCGTTCTTCAAACGCCGCATACTCTTCTGGTGTGAACGGTTCGTCTTGGATGTACGGGATGTGCGGCAGAATTTTAATGTTCTCATGTCCTGCCGGCGCCTGTGTCGGGTCGGTCTTATTGACGTTCACCAAATAGATGGTCGGGTCGTCCGGTAGCTCGTGTTTCTCGAAGATCTTATCCATCTGTTCGTGCAAGTTCTCGGAGAAGAAGAAGTTGTGGTGTCCTAAGGCCGGATACTCTTTTTTGACGCCGAGATGAATCACGAAGCCAGAACTCGCCGGTTCATATTTTTTCACGAGCTTGTCGACATAGTCTTCATCCGCATCGACCATCTTTTGATAGAACGGGATGACTTCCATGTTGGAGACGAAGTAATCGGCTGACCGGAGTCGGCCGTCCTCGAGCTCGATGGCGGTGATCTTCTCGTTGATCGTATGGGCACGGACGACACCTTGCCCCGTATGGATTTGGACGCCGATCTCCTCGGCGAGTTTCGTCAATCCTTCGGCCAATTTGTGCGTACCGCCTTCGACGTACCAGCAACCTTGAGCGTACTGCATATAAATCATCATGTTGAGCACGGCCGGGGCGCTGTAAGGCGACGAACCGACGTATTTGACATAGTAGGAGAGCATCGTCCGTAAATGCGGGTTGTTGATTCGTTTCGAGATCCCATCGTACATCGTCGACGTCAAGTCAAATCCGAACAACGTCGAAAACAGGCCGGTCTTCGCCACCGCTTCTAGCGGTGATTCAAACCCTTCCTTCAAGTAACTCTTCTCAGTCGTATGGTAGATGCGCTCGGCATAGTCCAATAGTGCCCGATACTCTTCCATGTCTTTATGTGACAGCGTCGGATTGGCGCGCTCCATCACGTCGAGGTCGTGATATAAATCTAATACCGTGCCATCCGGGAAGAACGAGCGCCACTCGAGATCGAGACGTTTGATCGGCACGTAGTCCGCCATCCGCTTGCCGCTGCCCGTGAATAACTTTTCAAAAATTTGCGGCATCGTTAAAATCGACGGACCGAGGTCGAAGCCGAACCCGTTTTGCTCGAGTCGATTCACTTTCCCGCCGATATGGCCGTTCTTTTCATATAAGGAAACCTCATACCCTTGTTGAGCGAGAGAAATGGCCGCTGACAAGCCGCCAAGTCCTCCCCCGATCACAATCACAGACTTGTTCACGTTGTTCATATACCGTGTCGCCTTCCTTCCAACATCTATTTTGCATACATTCAGCTTTTAAGTACTTTGCCGTCGGTCGACAGATTCCCTGCCTTGACGAGGAGGGGAAGATGCAATTCTGCACATTCAACATATAAACCGTTGGCATTCGATTCTTCTCCGTATACATACCCGTTTGGATACGTTTGGAATCTGAATGTATGAAGTGAGTAGCGGCCGTTAAAGGGAAAGAATCCAATCTTTCGTTTGATTAAAAATCGGGACGCGTTCAGCTAACTGAATCACGGTGAACCACGCACCGGTATAACCAAGCGCGGATAAGACGTTATAGAACGTATACGTTCGAAACGACAACGAGGTGAATCCGGCGACATAGTGAATCGGGTGGCGCAAACCGGGAATAAAGTAGGAGACAAGAATGACGCGTGCCCCGTATCGTGCATACAGCGCCTCGGCTCGTTTTAAATAACGTGAATCACGTTTTGAAGTTGGGATGAATCGATTCAATCCGCGGCCAATCAAATAAAACCAACTAAAGGCAAACGTGAAGACCATCCAAGTGGATACGAACACGAGCCATTCGGGAACTGTCGTCACGGCTGTAATCGTCAAATGGGTGACCATCAAGACGTCATCGGACAACGGGGTAAACATGATACCGATTGCGAGCACCACGTATTGTGTAAGTATTGTTTCCAATCGAGTCACTCCTTCTAACGTCTAGTATGGAGCGATAAGCGTAAGAAGTGTTTAGCAGAGTCTTAAGAAATGTTAAGAAGTTCAACAGAATGCGTTGTGATGCGCTCGGTACACTTCATATAGGTATATAACTAAAACGTGAATCTGCATGTTTTTGCCGTTTCACAGGCGAAAGTGTATGGGAAATGTAAAAGATGCTACGCTAGTTGAACAAGATGAATTCAAAGTTCGTCTGTCAACACGTAGTGCACGAAGTGAGGGGGAAGAGAATGCGTCCACAACCGACAATTCTGATTGCCGATGACGATGAGGCGATCCGCGAGTTGCTCGCCATTTATTTAAAAAATGAAGGATACGCCTTGCGATTTGCAAAGACGGGTCAAGAAGTGCTTGACGTCGTCGCACACGAAGCCATCGACTTACTCATCCTTGATTGGATGATGCCCGTCATGGACGGCATCGAGGCCTGTATTGAAATTCGCAAGACGCAGTTCATGCCAATCCTCATGCTGACGGCAAAGACGAGCGATTTGGATCTGATGCAAGGCATCTCGATTGGTGCGGACGATTACATGAAGAAGCCATTCAATCCGCTTGAGGTGACACTTCGCGTGAAGTCGCTACTTCGACGCTACCGGGACTACGGTGCTGACCAGTCGGCCCAGTCCGGCGTGCTCATTTTTGATGACGTCACACTCGATATTCAAACAAGACAATGCACGAAAGGGGACACCTCGATTCGGCTGACACCGAAAGAGTTTGATATCCTCGCCTACTTCATGCGCCATCCGAACCAAGTGCTGACGGTCGAACAGATTTATGAGGCGGTTTGGGGAGAAGACGCGTTTGAGGTCGACAATACGGTCATGGTCCATATCACGAAAATTCGCGAGAAGATTGAAGAGACGCCGCGGAAACCTTCGTACATTAAAACGGTATGGGGCGTGGGGTACCGCCTATGAAAAAGCGACAGTGGGACCGGTTACTCGTTAAATTAATCGGGATTATCCTAATCAACGCCCTCATCGCCACGATTGCGTTTCTAATTATGGGCTATTTGATTAGCTTGTATTATATTCAGAACGAGACCACGCCTGATCCGTTGATTTATAATCTTGCTTTCTTAAGCGTGACATTTATTACAATTATCATTTTTGTGATTGGCTTTTCATTGATGACGCGAAAGACGCTGCAAAAAATCACGGATTTATCAAACGAGATTGAACAAATCGCAAACGGAGATCTTGGACGAACCGTTGAAGTGACGGGGCGAGATGAACTCGCTACGCTTGCCGAGAGCGTTAACCAAATGTCGAGGCAGTTGCATCAATTGTTCGAGAAAGAACGGTCGCATGAGGAAGAACGAAATCAACTGTTCTCTAACTTGTCCCATGATTTACGTACCCCGTTGACGAGCGTTCGCGGTTATGTCCAATTGCTACAAACAGAACGGGAATGGACAGATCAAGAGCAAAGTCACTTCAACGTATTACATGAAAAAACGGCACAGCTCGAACATCTTCTCGATCAACTGATGGATGTGAATCGGTTGTATTCCGCACAAGTGACGTTATCGAAACATCGCTTGAATATCAGCTTGTTGACGAGCCAATTGGTGCACGAATTACAACCGTTGTTTGCTGAAAAGGGATACCGTTTAACCGTGAACATCCAACCGGACGTCTACGTGGAAGCTGACCAAGAGCAACTCATCCGTGTCTTTCAGAATTTGATGTCGAATGCGTTAAAATATGCGATGGATGAAAGTCCGATTGAACTGACACTGATCCAACAGGGGTCAGTGGTTGAGTGGCGACTCTGTAACGGGACGTCACAACAGACGATCGATGCGATGGATCAATTGTTCGACCGGACATACCGTGTCGATGCATCACGAGGTGAGACACCAGGAGATGGGCTCGGGTTATCGATCGCACGTCAAATCATGTTGCTTCATGAGGGGACGCTTACGGTGTATTCACCGGAAGCAGAGTGTATTTGTTTTCGGGCGCGCTTTGCGCTTCGTATGTAAACAGTTGTCGATAGACACAAACATCGAATCAGCTTTCGCTTGATTCGATGTTTGTGCGTTTTTGACCGATGTATTGGATGATCGCGGATGTCCCTTGATGAAGTATTCCTTCGTGTCGTTCCACAACACCTTCAAACAAGCGGCACGTGTTGAGTGAGCCGGTGAAGGTAGAGAAATCATGCGCTGTGTATAAGAGCGTCTTTTCTTTTGGTCCGCCTGTCCCATAAGCGAGTTGCTCTTCACTATACACTTCTGTCACGAAGTAGCCTCCTGGCTTCAATGCTCGCTCGATCCCGTTAAAGACGGCCGTTTTCACTTCTTTCGGGAAATGACCGTATATACATAAAACGGCGTCGTAAGCCTGTTCAGGCCAGTTCGCTTCAGCCAAATCGACGAGGCGGGTCTGCAGCGTCACGCCGCGACGTTCGGCCAAACGTGCGGCTTTGTCTAACCCGACTTGCGAATAGTCCCACATTTCTACGTGGAGTCCTTGCTCCGCGAGCCAAACGGCGTTTCTGCCTTCTCCCTCGGCGATTGCGAGAACGGTCATTCCTTTTTTGAACAAGTGCACTTGTTGCTTCACGAACTCATTTGGTTCTTCTCCATAGACATACTCATCCGTATCAAAACGTTGATCCCAAGTTGACATGTGATGTTCCTCCTTATCGACGGTCGAGCCGGCATGCGATCTCGTCTCTTCATTTTACTCGATGAACAAAAAAAGCATCCGAGCAGATGCTCTGAATGCTTGTTAGCGTTTAAGTAGCAAGACGACGCCCGTTACGAGAAGCGTGAGTCCGCTGAATAACCGTACTTGATTGCAAGTCACTATCGTTCACCCCTATAAGTCATGATCGTTCGTTCATTTTTTGGCGACCCGGATTTGGGTCCGTCCCATCTCCCGATAGATCGAGAGGATGTCCGTCCCATAATTTCCCGACGGTTGCATCGCCCATTTGCGATGCAAGGCCGGCCAAGTCGTCGCAGAGCCTCGTTTCACATAATGGAAGCGCGGGTCGACGCGGGTCGAATTTAACGCTTCTTTAGAAGCATATGCTTTCAAATGTTGAATCTGTGCCGTCACGCCTTGGTGCGGGGAGCGGAAGTAATGGCCTTTGACCCCTTTGCCGACTGTACCGATCCCTGAGTAATTGTGCTGCTTCGGAAGGACATCCCCGCCGTAGCGGAAGTAACCTGTCTCTTTCAATGCTTGGGCAAAGGCGACGTCCCCGCGGACGCCTTCTTTTGCGCCGATGATGACGAACAGTTTGGCGAGCTCTTCGACTGTCACACCATGAAGGCGGACGGTTCTAGGATTTTTCGCTTTCACGTAGTCTGCCATCTGTTGAGGAGTTAAAGTCGATGCTCCCATAATAGCACGATTCTCTTTCTTTGGCGCGGCTTCGGCCGATGTTTCGAAGGTGAAGCATGAAGTTAAAATCAAGATCATAGCTAAGCCAAAAGCGAGCACTTTTTTCATCAAGACATCCTCCGATTCGATTGAATAAACTATACAGATAATACCATATTATTCAGAGTCACAATCATTAATTTTAGCTAAAAAGGGAACATAATCCAAATTTGCGTCGTAGATTAGAATTGAGGTGAGGGGAATGGATAAACAAGAACGTGCTATAGCGCTAAAACGGCATCAACAGAAACGAAATCGTTCTCAAATTAGTCTCGCTCTATTACTCGTTTTGACGTTTATACTCGCATATCAAATCGGACAGTTTTATATCGGGCTCGGAATTGGGATTATCTTGTCTATCGTTGTGACGGGATGGCTCCATTATAAGGAGAGTCAGTTCGCGCGGAGTATGGCGCCTGAGGCGAACGTCAAGCGATTGATTAGTCGTCAGTACATGTGGACATTTTTGTTCATGATGTTACCAAGTTTGATTTTATTTGTCATGGTTCTATTAGGTCGCCCACTCCTCGGCTTATTTTTTATAGTTGCAGTCGCAGGTCAGTATATGGTGCAGTAGTATTATGAGCAACAAATTCGGTTGCTTGACCCGGAGCAACCGAGACGGGCAGATGTTCGAGAACAATCGATTTAGAGAGGCGGTACCACATGTTTACAGCATATCAATTCCAGATTAAATTGCTGGGGAGTCCGACCCCTGTATGGCGCCGGTTCATCATCCCGGCGGAGACGAATTTCAAACGGCTTCATGACGCGATTCAACTCGTCATGTGGTGGGAAGATTCACATTTAGCAAAATTCGAGGACGATTTACGTAACCCGACGTTCCGCTTCGTGTTAAATCCTGAAGAAGTGTATGAACACAAAGATCGTCTCGCGTATTTAAAGGCTCAGTCAAAGCTGAGCGAATTTGAAACGAACCTATTGGAACGGTTCAAGCAAGTAACGGTCCGGGACATGAAAAACGTGAAGCTCCCAAGTATCATCGAGTCCGATCAAACACTCTACTACACGTACGACTATGGGGACGATTGGCAACATGAACTGATTCTGGAGAAAGTCATCGCCGATTATCCGCACCCGCATCCGATGGTGACGGAGTGGGAGGGCGAGACGCCGTTCGAGGATATCGGTGGCATGGCTGGAAACATACACCTGCAAGAGATTTTAAATGATCCGAACCATCCGCAACATGAAGAAATGATTGAGTTAGGAAAAGAAGTTGAGCCGTATGAAGTCGATCGCATCAACTTTTTGTTGAAAGAGTATGTGACGGTGAAGCGAGTGAAATGATTTAAAGCGGCGAAAGTCGCTTTTTTTGTTTGTACCTTAAAAGAAAAAGTAACCACCTAAAGTAAAATAATGTAATAAAATAAAGGTGCGTATACCAGTTTTGTGGAATGTTTTTAGTGCTGAAGAAAGGATGAGGTTATGGAGTTTATTGCTCATGTTCGTGCTAAAGATGGAGAGATTCAGTCCGTTCGTCAGCATTTGCTCGATGCAAAATGTTTAGCTGAGCAATGGGGAAATCCACTTGGACTCTCGAAAGTGTGTGGTCTTGCGGCGTTACTTCATGATATGGGGAAATACAGCGACACATTTCAAGATTACATACGCCGAGCTGTGTCGGGTGAGAAGGTGAGGCGTGGAGAAGTAGACCATGCTACGGCCGGTGGTCGCTTATTATTCGACAAGTTAAAAGGGAAATCACCAAATCAACTATTAGGTGAGATTGTAAGCAATGCGATCATCTCTCATCACGGAAATCTTCATGATTACGTCCAGGGTGAGGACTCGCCTTTTCTTCAACGAGTAGAAGTGAAAACACTCGAAGAGTATGAGGTTTGTAAACATCGATTCTTTGACGAAGTTATCTCAGAAACTGACTTCAATGACTACGTTGAAGTTGCCAATCAACAATTATGGAACTATTTGAAACGGATCGGTGCTACAGTACCAAATTCCTCATTTCTTACAAAATTAGTCTTTAGTATTTTGATTGACGCCGATCGAACGAATACAAGACAGTTCGAGGAAAATAAAATCGATTCGGGCCTCATAGATAATCTGTTTCTCTACAAAGAGCGCTTAGAGCAACATATAACAGGATTGAGTACCTCGTCAAAAGTTTCTCCGATTAACGCGTTGCGACAGAAAATGTCAGAGCAAGCAATGCAACATGCTAAGCAACCAAGTGGGATTTATACGCTCTCGATTCCGACAGGGGGAGGGAAAACGCTAGCGAGTCTTCGATATGCCCTTCACCATGCTGTTCACTATCATAAACGACGAGTTATTTACGTCGTCCCGTTCACGACAATTATCGAACAGAACGCTCAGGTCGCGCGATCGGTTTTAAAAACTGAAGAAATCGTCGAGCACCACTCGAACGTCGTTCAGTTAGATGACGCTTCGGAAGATGAGATGAATCTACAGGCGAAATTGAATTTAGCAAAAGACAACTGGGACGCCCCGATTATCTTTACGACAATGGTCCAATACTTGAACACGTTTTACGCCAAAGGAAATCGCAACACGCGTCGTCTTCATCATCTAAGTGAAGCAATAGTGATTTTCGATGAAGTGCAAAAAGTTCCGACCAAATGCGTATCGCTATTTAATGAATCACTGAACTTCTTGAAAAATGGACTAAGTTCGAGCGTGATTTTATGTACGGCAACGCAACCCGCACTTGATTTTGTGAAACATCGGTTAACAAGTGATGGAGAAATGATTCATGATTTGCCGACGGTGATTGAAGCGTTCAAACGAACAGAGATTGAAGTTGTTTCAGACGACTTTGATACGGATCGGCTCGGTTTATTCGTGGAAGCCAGAGCCGCCGCCAATCAAAGCGTTCTCATCATTTTAAATACAAAAACGGTTGTCCGCAAGCTGTATGAATCATTGAAACAATCGTTTTCTGAAGACGAAGTGTATCACTTGAGCACATCGATGTGCGCTGCTCATCGAAAGTGCATTTTGAAAAAAATCAATGACCGACTCGACAGCGGTAAGCGAGTGATTTGTATTAGCACCCAGCTGATTGAAGCGGGAGTTGACGTTAGTTTTCAGTGTGTCATTCGCTCGTTCGCAGGACTTGATTCAATCGCACAGGCGGCTGGGCGTTGCAATCGACATGGTGAAGTAGAAAGACGAACTGTCTATTTAATTAATCACATTGAGGAAAATGTCTCTAAATTAACGGACATCGCAAAAGGACAGGAAATTGTAAAGCGGCTTGTTGTCGATCTAGAGCGAGATCCAAACGCTTATGGTGGAGAGTTATTATCCCCGCTTGCGATGAAGCGATATTTTCAAGAATTTTATCAGCTCCGTGAAGTTGATTTAGATTACCCAGTAAAAGGTTCGGCTGAAACGCTTGCGCCTATGCTATTCAAAGGAAATGCGAATCAACATCAAGTGAGTGACACGCCACTACTATTGGTCGCTCGTCATCGAACCGTGGCTGACAACTTTCACGTGATTGAGCAACTGACAGATGACGTACTCGTACCTTATGGAGACAAAGGAAAAGAGTTGATTGCACTGTTGAATGGTGACGTCAACTGGGATGATGCGCGGAAGTGGTTAAAAGAGTCTCAACAATACACAATCAGCATTTATAACCATGAAAGACAAATACTTGAACGGAGTGGAGGACTTGTTTCTCTACTTGAAGGAAGATTGCTCGTGCTCCAACCATCGGCATACGATGAACAGTACGGTTTAAATCTTTCGCAAGATTCTGAGATGCAAGGTCTATTTATGTGATGAAAGGAGAGTATTATGCGAAATTCGATTGAGTTTAAAGTTTACGGAAATTATGCCTTGTTTACGGATCCGCTGACTAAACTAGGCGGAGAAAAAATGTCTTATCAAATTCCGACGTATCAAGCCATCAAAGGAATTGTCGAATCGATTTATTGGAAACCGACAATTGTCATGGTCGTCGATGCGATTCGAATCATGAATCCGATCAAGATGGAATCGAAAGGGATGCGTCCAATTGAGTACGGCGGTGGGAACTCTTTAGCACACTACACGTACTTGCGCGATGTGTGCTATCACGTTCGAGCACATTTTGAGTTTAATTCACATCGCCCGGACTTGGCGTTTGATCGAAATGAAGGAAAACACTATGCCATTTTAAAACGCTCTCTTGAAGCCGGGGGTCGTAGAGACATCTTCCTCGGGGCGAGAGAGTGTCAAGCCTACGTGGAGCCTATCGAATTTGATGAAGGAGAAGGTTTCTATGACGGAGTTGATCTTCACTTTGGGACAATGGTGCATGGCTTCAATTATCCAGATGAGACGGGTGTCGATGAACTTGCCGTTCGCTTGTGGCAACCAGTGATGAAAGACGGGGTGATCACATTCACAAGACCAGAAGACTGTTCACTCGTCCAACCGATTAAAAAAATGCAGGGGAAAACATTTACAGAAGATGATATTGAGTCAGCAGAGTTGTTGCATGAACAACTATAGGAGGTGAGGGCATGAGTGTTTGGCAACAGCTATACGAGACGTATAATCAACATCTTGATGAAGTAGGTAAGCCAGAAAGTCGTTGGACAGGCAAAACGTTCACATTACTCCCGATTTCTCACACGACACAAACAGCACACATAACTGTCAACATAACGCCAACTGGCGAATTCCATTCGGCTGAAGTGATTGAGAAGGGTAACGGAAACACATTAATTCCAAGTACCGAAGATTCATCGAGTCGAGCCGGGAGTGTCGTCGCACCGTATCCGTTACATGACAAATTGCCTTATGTGGCTGGAGACTATGAAGCATTTGGCGGGGTGTATAAAAGAGAGAATGCGCATCTGGTTTATATCGATAACTTAAAAAAATGGTCTGAATCCTCTCATGGATTTGATCGGTTGAAGAGTATCTATTCGTATTTGCAAAAGGGACGACTCATTCAAGATTTAGTGAACGAGAAGGTGCTTTTTGCAGAGACTGATGGGACATTGAAATGGACGTGGAAAGAGAAAGAGGAGAAACCTTTGATTTACTCTGTTGTGACAGGGGGGATTGAAGGGGCATTTATCCGTTTTCATGTCCATTCGTCTGAACAGTTGAACCAAGAGCCGTGGCGAGACCCTGAATTTTATCAATCCTTTATTGATTATTATGCCGAGCAGGCAGGCGAATCCACCTTATGTTTCGTTACTGGACAACAAAAAGTTGGGTCGACGAAACACGCGAATAAAATTCGGAATGCTGGAGACAAGGCTAAACTCATTTCGGCAAATGACAGTAGCGGATTCACTTTTCGAGGTCGATTCGATAAATCTTCTGAAGCTGCCTCGATTAGTTACGAGGTATCACAAAAAGCACATAACGCTTTGAAATGGCTCATTCAAAGACAAGGAAGAATGATTGATCAACGTGTCTTTCTGGTTTGGGGGAGTCAAGCGACCGAGATGCCAAGTGCAGTTGATTCGACTTTCTCACTTGCTGCATTGTTTGACGATGTGGAGGAGAAAGAAGTATTCGATACGAACCAGGACGGTGCACGAGCATTTTCTGACGCACTAATCGGTTATAAAAGAAAGTTGCCTCGACAAACCGTGAATATTTTAATACTAGATGCGGCAACGACAGGTCGTTTGGCTATTCTTTATTACCGTTCATTTGACCAAGAGCAATACTTTAGTCGACTTGAAGCATGGCATACAGAACACCCGTGGGAGTACACCTACTTTGATAGCGAGAAGCAGCGACGAGTATTCATTGGTGCACCTGCTTTGAACGATATTGCAACGATGGCCTACGGACCGCGTGCTAATGAAAAATTAATTAAAACAACTGTCGAGCGATTGATTCCTTGTGTAGTAGATGGACGTGGCGTACCGGACGATATTCGACGTAGTTTGACTCAGCGAGCATCGAATCCGATTGGTATGGAAAACTGGGAATGGGAGAAAACGCTACAAATTGCCTGCGGGATGATTAACAAGAAAGAAGGGATGAACATGGCATTGAATCAAGACATGACAGATCGAGATTATTTGTTTGGACGGCTATTGGCACTTGCTGATTATTTGGAACGTCGGGCGCTAGGGAATGAAAAACGTGCCACAAATGCAATCCGTTATATGAATGCATTTTCTCAAAATCCGGCTCGGACGTGGATGACGATTCAAAGTGCACTTCAGCCGTATCAGGCTAAGCTCGGAACAAAATTAACGTACATCAATCGTTTAATTGACGAGGTTGGGGCACAAATCGATCCGAGTGATTTTACGAATAAGCCTTTGTCTGGCAAATACTTATTAGGTTTCTACAGTCAGCGACATGATTTGTATCAGAAGCGTGAAGAAACGCAAACATCCAAAGAGGAGAGTGTTGAAGCATGAACGTACTAGACCACAAAATCGATTTTACTGTTGTGTTATCTGTTTCGAAAGCGAATCCGAACGGAGACCCACTCAATGGAAATCGTCCACGTCAAAATTATGATGGCTACGGGGAGATTTCAGATGTTGCCATCAAACGTAAAATTCGCAACCGTCTACAAGATATGGGAGAGACGATTTTTGTACAATCGAATGACCGTCGTTCGGATAGTTACGAGAGTCTACGCGATCGTGCCGAGGGAAATGAAGAGCTGAAGAAATTGATGAAAGGAAAAGGCATGGGTGACCAGTTCGCTCAAGAAGCATGTGCGACTTGGATGGACGTGCGTTCATTTGGCCAAGTGTTCGCGTTCAAAGGTGAAAAATCTGGGGTGTCGATCGGTGTGCGAGGACCTGTCTCTATTCATACGGCAACAAGCGTTGCACCGATTGATATTACGAGTATGCAGATTACAAAAAGTGTGAACTCTGAGAGTGGAAAAGAACGTGGCTCTGACACAATGGGAATGAAACACCGCGTCGATCACGGAGTATATGTGTTGAATGGGAGCATTAATACTCAACTTGCTGAAAAGACGAATTTTACGAAAGAAGATGCAGAAAAATTAAAACAGGTTCTTGTTACACTGTTTGAAAATGATGCTTCTTCCGCTCGTCCTGAAGGAAGCATGGAGGTTCATAAAGTGTATTGGTGGGAACATAGTTCGAAATTAGGACAATATTCGTCTGCGAAAGTGCACCGTTCCATTTCGGTAAATCCGACGACAGAAGAGCCAAAAGACTTTTCGGATTATGAAATTCATATTGCTCCACTTGATGGCTTAGAACCTGAAGTGTTGGATGGATTATAAACAAGACGATTCCTATTTGTTGTTGTCGGGCATTCAACACTTTCAATTTTGTCCGAGGCAGTGGGCGCTCATCCACATCGAACAGCAATGGGAAGAGAATTCTCGAACCATTGAAGGGCAACACTTGCACAAAAAAGCGGACGATCCGTTCGCGCGTGAAAAACGGAAAGATAAACTAATTGTGCGAGGGATGGCAATTAAGTCAGAAGTGTTAAACGTTAGCGGCCAGTGCGATATCGTTGAATTTGTCCAAGATCCAGCAGGGGTCTCTTTGTATGGAAACCCTGGTACGTATCGACCCATTCCCGTTGAGTATAAGCGTGGGAAACCGAAAGTGGGAAAAGAAGACGAACTTCAGTTGGCTGCACAAGCCATCTGTCTGGAAGAGATGTTTTTATGTGAAATCACCGAAGGTTATCTTTATTACAATGAAACGAAGCATCGTCATCCGGTACTGCTATCGGAAAGTTTGAAACATGAAGTTAGGGAGATCGTTGAGAAAATGAACGACTACTATAGGCGGCGACATACTCCAAAAGTAAAAACGGGACCGCATTGTAAAAGTTGTTCTCTCCAAAATATCTGCTTGCCAGAATTGATGGTTCGAGAGAGTGTCAGTGAGTATATGGAGAGGAGACTTCGGGATTGAAAAAGATGTTGAATACGCTATTCGTGAACCAATCGGATGCATACCTTGCTCTTGATGGCGGGAATGTAGTAGTAAAGAAAGACGACGAAGTTTTAGGGCGAGTACCTCTCCATAACCTTGAAGGAATCGTTACGTTCGGATATACCGGGGCTAGTCCTGCATTGATGGGGTATTGCGCCGAAAACGATGTGCCTCTAACGTTTATGACAAAGAACGGTCGATTTTTAGCACGTGTCATCGGAGAAAGTAAAGGTAATGTCGTGTTACGCAAAACGCAGTATCGACAATCTGACTGTGAACTTCAATCGGTAAAACTCGCTCGGAATTTTATTCTCGGAAAAGTATACAATCAAAAATGGATACTCGAACGGATGACTCGTGACTACCCGATGCGAATTGACATTACTCATTTTAAGGAAACCTCCGCATATTTCTCGAAAAAACTAATCGAAATTCGTGAATGCGAAGATCTGGAAAGACTACGAGGTCTTGAAGGGAAAGTGGCGGTTCATTATAACCAACTTTTTGATGACATGATTCTTCAGCAGAAAGAAGAGTTCGTGTTCAAAGGACGTTCGAGAAGACCACCACTTGATCGCGTGAATGCGATGTTGTCATTCGCCTATAGCTTGTTGGCACGCGATACTGGCGCTGCACTCGAAGCAGTTGGTCTCGATGCGTACGTCGGATTTTTGCATCGGGAACGTCCAGGACGGATTTCGCTGGCTCTTGACTTGATGGAAGAACTCCGCGGGATTTATGCGGATCGATTCGTACTTTCACTAATAAATATGAAAGTAATTCAAGCGAAGCATTTCGTTCAAAAAGAAAATGGTGCTGTACTCATGACTGAAGAAGGACGCAAAGTCTTCCTCTCGGCCTGGCAGAAGAGAAAACAGGAGATGATCCAGCATCCTTATTTAAAAGAAAAAATGATGTGGGGACTCGTACCTTACGCGCAAGCGTTGCTATTGGCTAGACACTTGCGTGGAGATTTAGAAGAATATCCAACTTTCCTATACAAGTGAGGGATGCATGTGCTCGTTTTAGTGACATATGATGTGAACACTATTTCACCCGGAGGCACGAAGCGGCTTAGACAAGTAGCGAAAGTTTGTCAGCAATACGGGCAACGCTTACAGAATAGTGTGTTTGAGTGTATCGTTGATCAGACAGAATTTACGACCTTGAAATTGCGGTTACAAGAGATTGTAGACGTAGACCGTGATAGTCTTCGTTTTTATAGACTTGGGAACCAACATGCATCTAAAGTAGAGCACTACGGAGTGAAAGAATCTTTAAATTTGGAAGGACCTCTCATTTTTTAAAGATGAAGGTGTTTTCAGTGAGTGCGAAGTTGTAGTGAGCATCATTTTCTAGAGAGGTTCGCACCTGATTTTTGTAGAGTATGTGTTTAAAAGATCAATGAATCTAGTCTTAAAAATACAAAAATAGGTGATATTGTTTATTATATTTATATTAGTCGGTTTTTTGATCTTAAATCGGCTATCGCACCTCGTGTAGGTGCGTGGATTGAAATCGCCTCCTCGTATCGTTTGCCCCCTGACTTCGAGATCGCACCTCGTGTAGGTGCGTGGATTGAAATTCAGTTCGCGCAAGATTTCGACGAAGCGACCAATCGCACCTCGTGTAGGTGCGTGGATTGAAATTCAGTTCGCGCAAGATTTCGACGAAGCGACCAATCGCACCTCGTGTAGGTGCGTGGATTGAAATGACACAAGCCCCGTCCCTTTCGTCACACGTAGCGTATCGCACCTCGTGTAGGTGCGTGGATTGAAATCGCTAGGTTTACAGGTACTTCAACAGGATGGGCGCATCGCACCTCGTGTAGGTGCGTGGATTGAAATCATTTCCCACTTGGCATCGTCCACCGCGCTGAAATCGCACCTCGTGTAGGTGCGTGGATTGAAATTTCGTGTGGCTGTCCCTAGCCATCAATGCACGCTCATCGCACCTCGTGTAGGTGCGTGGATTGAAATCGGGTCTCCCTTGTAACCGTTGATATGGACGCGCATCGCACCTCGTGTAGGTGCGTGGATTGAAATGAGAACATGAAGACGCTCATGGTCGTGTACGGATCGCACCTCGTGTAGGTGCGTGGATTGAAATATCCCTACTAACGGGGGTTTGCAGGAGTTGAAAATCGCACCTCGTGTAGGTGCGTGGATTGAAATCTCGGACAATCAGACTAAAAGATAAATTTTATTATCGCACCTCGTGTAGGTGCGTGGATTGAAATAGCGAAAGAACAGATGAAGTTGTGATAGCCAGCGCTATCGCACCTCGTGTAGGTGCGTGGATTGAAATCATGTGTTGTGGATAGTCACGTACTTTGGCTTCAATCGCACCTCGTGTAGGTGCGTGGATTGAAATCTCCTTTGATAGTTGCAGATAAAGTTTGAGTAGCATCGCACCTCGTGTAGGTGCGTGGATTGAAATATGTGAAGAGGATTGTCGTTGTGGAAGTGAGTTTAATCGCACCTCGTGTAGGTGCGTGGATTGAAATTACACGACAGACACCTCGGATACACGCGAACAAAAATCGCACCTCGTGTAGGTGCGTGGATTGAAATGTCATCCCTTCACACCTCGAAGCGGCTGTCCGTAATCGCACCTCGTGTAGGTGCGTGGATTGAAATGCGAAAGAAAAGCGCCGAAAAGCGGCGATGATCATCGCACCTCGTGTAGGTGCGTGGATTGAAATGGTATCAATACGGCGATATCGTGCGAGAAATCGGATCGCACCTCGTGTAGGTGCGTGGATTGAAATCGCGAGCGCGCCCATCGTCGCAAGGTTTTCCGCATCGCACCTCGTGTAGGTGCGTGGATTGAAATGTCGAAGCTATATCCAATCAATTGGATGAAGACGGATCGCACCTCGTGTAGGTGCGTGGATTGAAATGCCCCACCGATCATCGTGAGCTCTGCGTGTGACTTATCGCACCTCGTGTAGGTGCGTGGATTGAAATTTTCAAAGAAAAGTGGGGTTATGCAAACGATTATGATCGCACCTCGTGTAGGTGCGTGGATTGAAATCAATCGGAGGAGCGTTGCTTGCAATATGGGCAGAATCGCACCTCGTGTAGGTGCGTGGATTGAAATGAGGACATCGTGCTAGAGCGCACAGGATTGCTTGTATCGCACCTCGTGTAGGTGCGTGGATTGAAATAACGTGGGCGCTTCGGTGTCTCCGGCTTCGGGCGATCGCACCTCGTGTAGGTGCGTGGATTGAAATAACATCCGGTACGCCAAAGGGACAATCAACGGCGAATCGCACCTCGTGTAGGTGCGTGGATTGAAATGAGGACATCGTGCTAGAGCGCACAGGATTGCTTGTATCGCACCTCGTGTAGGTGCGTGGATTGAAATAACGTGGGCGCTTCGGTGTCTCCGGCTTCGGGCGATCGCACCTCGTGTAGGTGCGTGGATTGAAATAACATCCGGTACGCCAAAGGGACAATCAACGGCGAATCGCACCTCGTGTAGGTGCGTGGATTGAAATGAGGACATCGTGCTAGAGCGCACAGGATTGCTTGTATCGCACCTCGTGTAGGTGCGTGGATTGAAATGACGAGGTGGAGGGGTATTGTGACGCGTGTTATAATCGCACCTCGTGTAGGTGCGTGGATTGAAATCATGTTCATGGGCGAAAAGGTGACGAATAACTTCATCGCACCTCGTGTAGGTGCGTGGATTGAAATTTTCGCCGCCGTGTCACGCTCGTTCAGATATCCGATCGCACCTCGTGTAGGTGCGTGGATTGAAATCGTAAAACCTCCCAGCCGTATTTAAGGTGTGATATCGCACCTCGTGTAGGTGCGTGGATTGAAATATCGTTCGTTACGTTGTACTCATCCTACATGATAATCGCACCTCGTGTAGGTGCGTGGATTGAAATCTCAATGAGTACACGGGCATCAACATCTCGAACCATCGCACCTCGTGTAGGTGCGTGGATTGAAATTCTTGCGAAGCACCTTCTCCGTCTTTCGGATAGAATCGCACCTCGTGTAGGTGCGTGGATTGAAATATCAATCGTCGACAACAAGGGCCAAGTGTTTGAAAATCGCACCTCGTGTAGGTGCGTGGATTGAAATAAGCAAGGTGACGTCATCAAGGTGTACAACATCATCGCACCTCGTGTAGGTGCGTGGATTGAAATGTCGACCCGACGCACTATTTTGACATCGCGTACCATCGCACCTCGTGTAGGTGCGTGGATTGAAATAACCAGACCATCCTCACCATCACGGGAGGCACCACATCGCACCTCGTGTAGGTGCGTGGATTGAAATCCCGAAGAGGACGACACGGCGCTAGTCAACCGCTTATCGCACCTCGTGTAGGTGCGTGGATTGAAATGAGGTTGAGACGACCACAGAAGGCACGTATGACATCGCACCTCGTGTAGGTGCGTGGATTGAAATACAAGGGGCGAACGGGTTCTCGATCAACATTCAAATCGCACCTCGTGTAGGTGCGTGGATTGAAATTTAACCGACAGCACAGTCACGATCACGCCGCCCGATCGCACCTCGTGTAGGTGCGTGGATTGAAATAAGTCGAGCGATTACAACACTGTCGTCGCCGCACGATCGCACCTCGTGTAGGTGCGTGGATTGAAATCACCTTCTCAACCGGAGAGTTTGTGGCAGCCGCTAATCGCACCTCGTGTAGGTGCGTGGATTGAAATAACTCACCAAAGTAGGTATTCAGTTGCCCGGTGTTATCGCACCTCGTGTAGGTGCGTGGATTGAAATTACTTGGAAGATGCGAACGGGAACCCACTCGTCGATCGCACCTCGTGTAGGTGCGTGGATTGAAATTTAGAGGGGCAAGTTGAAAGCTACATCGAGCAAAATCGCACCTCGTGTAGGTGCGTGGATTGAAATATGTAGGGAGTGGGAACAATGGGGAAACGAAAGGATCGCACCTCGTGTAGGTGCGTGGATTGAAATATGATATGGACGTACTACCGTAACGGAAGGAAGAATCGCACCTCGTGTAGGTGCGTGGATTGAAATATCACGACGCTCAAGAAGAACGAAGATTTTGACACATCGCACCTCGTGTAGGTGCGTGGATTGAAATGTTGAAGAGCACATCAAGACCGCTCAAAACGTTGATCGCACCTCGTGTAGGTGCGTGGATTGAAATCCTTGGAGCCGACGGTAAAGTGCCCGCCTCGCAATCGCACCTCGTGTAGGTGCGTGGATTGAAATCCTTGGAGCCGACGGTAAAGTGCCCGCCTCGCAAATCGCACCTCGTGTAGGTGCGTGGATTGAAATAGCTATCCCGACCCGAACGAGCCGGAAGCGCCTATATCGCACCTCGTGTAGGTGCGTGGATTGAAATTGGTAAACTCGTTTACCGTGGACTTGCGGTTGCCATCGCACCTCGTGTAGGTGCGTGGATTGAAATGCTACCATCCCCTCTGACTGTGCAATCCCTTTAGATCGCACCTCGTGTAGGTGCGTGGATTGAAATAATCCGGTGGGTGCATCGAAGAACGGTACGACACCATCGCACCTCGTGTAGGTGCGTGGATTGAAATTGCTTTCTCACGTTGGTAATCTGCAAAGACTGGGATCGCACCTCGTGTAGGTGCGTGGATTGAAATGTAGAAGGTGACGAGAGCCATCAAGCGATCATTATCGCACCTCGTGTAGGTGCGTGGATTGAAATTCGATTTCATTTCGCCCCAACAGCGACCCAACTCGATCGCACCTCGTGTAGGTGCGTGGATTGAAATGCATGCCCGTCCAACGTCTCACCGGTAGTCCCGATCGCACCTCGTGTAGGTGCGTGGATTGAAATAATACGGCCAAAACATAACGAGCGTAAGCGAGCGAATCGCACTCCATGTGAGTGCGTGGATTGAAATCTCGTCGGGCTCATCGTGCTCCGGCTCGTGACGATCGCACTCCACGTGAGTGCGTGGATTGAAATTATTAATCATGTCGAACATCATGGGCGCACGTCCCATCGCACTCCATGTGAGTGCGTGGATTGAAATTTCTCAACAATCGTGAACGACGGATCGCGTGAATCATCGCACTCCATGTGAGTGCGTGGATTGAAATACATCGACCCGTTTCACGAAGAACGCGAGGATAAGGTCGCACCTCGTGTAGGTGCGTGGATTGAAAAGGCATAATCAGTATCATAAGCATTGACATTTCTAAGTGACTTACATCGTTTTTACAGGCAAATGGACGAATCTCTGAGGAGGTTCGTCCATTTGCCTGTAAATTAATTTCATGTTTGTTTAGTTTGCGCGTTTCAATTCTTTGTTTATATCTTCTTGTTTGAAATCAAGGTTTCGAACATCGACCCGTTTCACGAAAAATGCTAATACAAGCGCAAGTAAGTTCATCGCGAGCGCAACATAAAACGATACTTGAATCCCTGACAGTAGCGCTTGCTGCGTCATCGCACCCATTGCGCTTTCAGTGAGTGTCGACGGATCGACGCCGGTCATAAGTGACTCGGCTTCAGTCCGTGTCACCGAGTTCATGATGGTGACAAGCACTGCCGTCCCGATCGCACCGGATACTTGTTGTGCCGTGTTGTTGATGGCCGTGCCGTGCGGGTTAAGGTGTGTCGGCAACTGGTTGAGACCGTTAGTCATGATGGGCATCATGACCATCGACATCCCGAACATGCGAAGCGTGTACGTCGTGACGATATACGTATACGTCGAGTCGAGTTGAACGTTCGCGAGCATATACGTCGAGATCGCCGTGATGGTGAGACCGGTAATGGAAAGCAACTTCGGTCCGAACTTATCGAACAGTTTCCCCGTGATCGGTGACATGATCCCCATGATGATGGCACCTGGCAACAGCATCAGTCCTGAGTCGAGCGGCGAGATGCCGCGGACGCTTTGGACGTAGGCCGGTGTCAAAATCATCCCGGAGAACATGGCGACCGCGTTGACCATCGCGATGATCGACGCGAGTGCGAACATCGGATATTTATACGCCCGTAAGTCGAGGAGCGGTTTTTCCATATTGAGCTGGCGGACGACGAACGCGATAAGTGCAATGAGGCCAACGATCATCGTCGTCAAGACGATTGGGTTGTCCCAACCGTCCGAACTCGCCGAACTGACGCCGTATAAAATTCCGCCGAAGCCTAGCGTCGATAAGACGAGCGACAAGTAGTCGAGCGATTGGTCTTTGTTTTGGACCATGACGTTCTCGGCTTTCCAAACGGCAAGTGCGAGTCCAATGATCGCCAGTGGGAGAATCATCTCAAACAAGACGCGCCAGTCGTAGTACTCGACGATATAGCCCGACAATGTCGGTCCGATCGCTGGTGCCGTGATCATGACGAGACCGAAGATACCCATTGCCGTTCCGCGTTTCTCACGCGGGAAGCTGACGAGCATGACGTTCATCAAGAGCGGTCCCATCGTCGAGGCACCGACCGCTTGAATCATCCGCCCTGAGAGCAACCAGCCGAACGTTGGAGAGAAGGCGGCAATCGCCGTCCCTAGAGCGAAGATTGCCATTGACGTAATAAAGAGCGCCCGGTTTGAGAAGCGGGTGATCAAGTAGGCCGATGCTGGGACGAGGACGCCCGTAACAAGCATAAAGCCTGTCGCGAGCCATTGGACGGTCGAATAGTCGGCGATCTCCAAATCGACCATGATCGATGGGAGCGCGACGTTAAGTAATGAGTTGTTCAAGAAGGCGATGAACGCCCCGACGAACAAAACCGCAAGCATGAGGTACGGCGGTTTCTTTTGAAATTCTGGTTTCATACGAGTTGCTCCTTTATTTTCTAAATAGTTATATACTAGTAAGTGTCGATGAAATGATTTTATACCCATCGTATAAATAAATCAACAATTTTGTACCGGTAGTTCAAAATGCTATACTTAGGGTACAAACTAAGCAGAACGGAGTAATCAGTATATGAAAGATAAGAAACGAAAAGTCGCCGATGTTGCCATGACGTTGTTCATCGAAAACGGGGTACAACAGACATCGGTTCAAGAAATCATCGAGCGAGCCAATATTTCAAAAGGCACGTTCTACAACTACTTCGCCTCGAAGA
This sequence comes from Exiguobacterium sp. SH31, assembly GCF_001816105.1. NCBI lineage: Bacteria > Bacillati > Bacillota > Bacilli > Caryophanales > Exiguobacterium > Exiguobacterium sp. SH31. The sequence goes on along the minus strand of NZ_LYTG01000072.1, from coordinate 9,319 downwards.
CGGACTGCGTCGCCAACATCCTTGAGAATTTGCGTTATGACGCCGGCCAGCGTCGCATCGAGATGCAGATGGGGCGGGACAAGCGCGATAAGGACGTCTTCATCGAGCAGATTTCGATTCTCATTCAGTTGAATGAGGAACGTAATCTGTACGCTTTGTTCGAGTCGATCATGTCGGCGAACGAGCCTGAATTGAAAAAACTCGTCTTGCAGCATCGCGTCTATGAGATTGAGTGGCTCGCGATGCGACTGACGGAAATCATCGGCGAACCGATTCGTCCGTATTCGATCGAATTGACGATTCTATTCAACGGAATGTTGCAACACGTGCTGTTCACGTTACGCATCACGAACACGGCTTACTCGATCCAGAAACTTATCCGTAACTTGTACGAGTACGTCGAGCTGATGGCAGCACGGATGGTCGAGACGGGCGAACATATCTTGAACCCGGTCACGGTCGATCAAATGCGGGGGACGACGGATAAAAACTTGGTCACGAAAGAAGAGTTGGTCGAGATGGCAGAGCGGATTCAAAAGCATGTGGTAATGACGGAAGAACAAAGGGATTTATTTGAGGCGATCACGTATGAATTGCATCAAGAGCGGCTTCGGAAAATTGTAATCGAGCAATTGCTCAAGCCGTTTCAACGCTTGTTCAAAGGTGTCACTGGCGAGACCGAGGTTCAAAAATTTACGAATCTTGTATGGTTGTACACACGGACACATTGACGACAAAAACTTTCCTGTTACTGTTATATAGAAGAAAGACGTCACAAAAATAAATCTCAAAATATTCCACGAAAAAGAATTGATTCCTACAAATTCATGCGCTACAATCAAATTACCGAAAGCGCTTTCGGGAAGAGGAGACTGACATGGGTACGATCTATGATTTAGCAAAGAAAACCGGCTTTTCGATCACGACCGTCTCTAAAGCGTTGAACAACTACAAGGACGTGAGCGACAAGACGAGAGCCAAGATTTTAAAAGCAGCCGCCGAGATGGATTATCTGCCGAACGCACACGCCCAGTCGTTATCGACGAAGAAATCGTGGGCAATCGGAGTCATGTTCTCGGAAGCGAACGAAGTTGGGATGAAACATCCATTCTTTAACGGAATCATTGAAAGTTTTCGTCACGCGACAGAGGAACAAGGCTATGATTTGATCTTTGCCTCAAGAAACCTCCGCAACCGTGACATGAGTTATCTCGAACACTTCAAACACCGCGCCGTTGACGGCATCGTCGTCATCTGTTCGGACCGGATGGATGAGCAAGTCCAAGAACTCATGCAAAGCGACATCCCGATCGTCGTCGTCGATATGGACAGCGCGGATTGTAGCGTCGTCTATTCGGACAATATCGAGGGTGCACGTTTAGCCGTGAACCACTTGTACGAACTCGGTCATCGCAAGATCGCACATATCGCCGGTGACAGAACGATTGACGCCGGTGCGGCCCGAATCAAAGGGTACGAGCTCGCCATGCAGGCACTCGATCTTCCAATTGAGCCAGGTTATCTGATCAACGCCGGATTCTTTTCAGTCGAAGAAGGTAAACAAGCGATGGAGAAGCTTCTAAAGCTCGAAACCCCTCCGACCGCAGTCTTCGTCGCGGGTGACCAGATGGCGATTGGTGCGATTGAAGCCGTCCATGAGCACGGTCTCCGGGTGCCGGAAGACATCTCGATCATCGGTTACGATGACATCGACATGATCAAGTACATCACGCCGAAGCTGACGACGATTCGTCAAGATACGGACGAGATCGGCGAAGCAGCAGCCGAGTTGTTGATTGAACAAATGACCGCTAAAGAACGACTCACAGAACGTCGAGTTATTCCGGTCAAATTGATCGAACGCTTGTCATGCGCACCGGTCAAAAACTAAAGTAGTCCCGATGATATTTCGAAGTCGCTCTCTCCCCTTTAATCAGATAGAGGGAAGAGCGCGATTTCGAAAGTCATTCCCAAAAAATCGAAATCGCTTTCGATATTTTATTTCGACATTTTCGAAAGCGCTTTCGAAAATTTATTCCCTCTTCTTGCAAACGCTTTCTAAAAACTTAAAAGGATGGGTTCACACATGCGTAAAAAATTAGTCAGCTTACTTTCAATCGGAGCACTATCAGTCGGCGTCTTGGGCGCATGCTCAAACGACGAAGAAACTTCAGGTTCTGGGTCAGGTTCTAAAGACGATGTCTTAAAAGTTTGGTCGTTCACGGATGAGCTCAAAGAACCAATCAAAACGTACGAAGAGCGCAACGGCGTCAAAGTCGAATTGACAATTGTTCCAATCGCGGACTATCCGACAAAACTCAAGCCAGCACTTGAAAGCGGCGTTGGGGCACCGGACGTGTTCACTGGGGAGATCGCGTTCCTCAAGCAATGGGTTGACGCAGGCTACTGGGAAAACCTTTCGGAAGAGCCGTACAATGTAAATGAAATCGCGGACGACTACATCCCGTACGTCTTTGACCTCGGTAAAGACAAAGAAGGCGATGTGCGTGCCCTCTCATGGCAAACGACTCCAGGTGGTGTCTACTACAAACGTAGCCTAGCGAAAGAAGTGCTCGGCACGGATGATCCGACTGAAATCGGAAACATGATGAGCTCGATGGACGGCGTTTTCGAAGTTGCCGAGAAGATGAAACAAAAAGGCTATCGCATGTTCCCAGATGAAGGCGCGATCCGTTGGTTCTCACAAGGCGCAAACCCTGAAGCATGGGTAAACGACAAGAACGAACTTGTCTTGACACAAGATAAGATCGACTACATGGACTACGCGAAAGAGCTTCGTGAGAAACAATACACGGCACTCGCTCCAGAATGGTCACCATCTTGGTTCGAAGGTATGTCTAAACCAATCAAAGTTAAAGAAGGCGGCAAAGAAGTCGAAACACAAGTCTTCTCATACGTCCTCCCGACATGGGGTCTCCACAGTGTCTTGAAAGACAGCGCGAAAGATTCAGCCGGTGACTGGGGAGTCACAAACGGTCCAAGCCCGTACTTCTGGGGCGGCACATGGCTCGGAGTTTACGAAGGGTCGAAAAACAAAGAAGCAGCATACGACTTCGTTAAACTCATGACGCAAGACGAAGAGTTCTTGACAGGTTGGGCTGAAGAGACTGGTGACGTACTCGCTTACAAACCGGTCACAGATAAGATCAAAGATGATTTCAGCGACGACTTCCTCGGCGGACAGAACAACTATGAGTTCTTCCTCGACCAAGCTGATGAAATCACACCAGGAATCGTAACGAAATACGACCAACAGCTCGACACACTCTACGGCGCGTCTGTCCTCCAATACGTTGAAGGCAAAAAGTCGAAAGACGAAGCAATCGCAGAGTTCAAAAAACAAGCGAAGAACGCTTACCCAGACATTACAGTTGACTGAAGCAAGCTAACCCGTGGGGGGATTTCCCCCCTTAAGGGTTGCTATGGAAGGAGTAACACGACGTGAAAAAACTTGACCGTTACGGCTATGCGTTTATTGCCCCATTTTGGGTCGTCTTTTTGACATTCAGTATCTACCCGGTCTTCTTGACCCTGTACTACAGTTTCACCAACTATACCGGCAGCCCGGGTGAAGAGGTCGTCGGTTTCGCGAACTACGCGCGTTTGTTGACAGACACATACTTCATCGAGGCGTTCGTCAATACGATTAAGATTTGGGGAATAAACTTTGTCTTGCAAATCGGTCTCGCACTGGCTCTCGCGCTCTTGTTCTCAGATCTTCGTTTGAAATTGAAGGGCCTCGCGTTCTTCCGTTCATTCTTCTATCTTCCTAACTTGATCACGATCAGTTCGGTCGCACTCTTGTTTGGAATTTTGCTCGACTGGCAGCACGGATCACTCAACATGATGCTCTTGAAACTCGGCATTATTTCAGACCCGATCAATTGGTTATCGCAACCGGTGACGGCACAACTGTCCGTCTCACTCATTTTGACATGGATGTGGTTCGGTCACTCGTTCATCATCGTCATGGCCGGTGTGTCGGGGATCTCGCAAGACTTCTTCGAAGCTGCCCATATCGATGGCGCGAACCGTTGGCAGATGTTCACGAACGTCACGGTGCCACTGCTTAAACCGATTCTGTTGTATATCATGATCACATCGCTCATCGGTGGCCTTCAACTGTTCGATCTTCCGCTTCTCTTGACAGATGGAGTCGGTGCGCCAGATGGAGCACTGAACACGATGGTGCTTTACTTGTACAACCAAGCATTCAAGTATAACAACTACGGCTACGCATCAGCGGTTGCTTACGGCTTGTTCTTGATCACGCTCGTCTTCTCGGCGGTCGTCTTCAAAGGCATGTTCCGTAAAGAGCGCGCTGCGCAGAAGGGAGCATAACCAATGGAACAAAATGCAGAATCACGGCGTATGCTCGCCGACAGCGAAGTACAGCCGCCGCGCGAGGAGAAACCTCTCCGCGTGGAGCCGCCAAAAAACAAGGTCAAAAAGAAACGGTTTAGCCGTGGCTTGATCTATACAGGCTTGGTCATCTTGACGATTATCTGTTTCATCCCGTTCCTCATGATGCTCGTCAACGCGACACGGACGAACGGAGAAATCATGACCGGTTTCTCGCTCATCCCAGGGACATCACTACTCGATAACTATGCGATCTTGAGCGACTACATCAACATCTGGACCGGATTTAAAAACAGTTTGATTGTTGCAGTGCTCGTGACGTTACTCTCGGGTTACTTCTCAGCCATGACTGCGTTCGGATTTTCGTTCTATGAATTCAAAGGGAAAAATGTGATGTTCATCTTCATGCTCGTCATGATGATGGTCCCGGGACAACTCGGACTTATCGGTTTCTACGAGATCAGCAAGACGCTCGGGATTCTCGATTCGTTCATCCCGCTCATCATCCCGTCGATCGCGAGTCCGTTCGTCGTCTTCTTCATCCGCCAGTACACGCAAGCGACGCTGCACGTCAGTATGATCGAAGCAGCGCGGATCGATGGAGCGAGCGAGCTTCGCATCTTCCATACGATCGCGCTTCCGATGATGATGCCAGCTGTTGCGACGATGTCGATCTTCACGTTCATCGGCTCGTGGAACAACTACTTGATGCCGCTCGTGCTCTTGTTCTCACCAGAGAAGTACACGTTGCCGGTACTCATGGGCTTCTTGAAAGGTTCGCAAGTCGCCGAAAACCTCGGTGCCCTTTACCTCGGTATCGCGATTTCAGTCGTGCCGATCATGATCGCCTTCTTGTTCTTGTCGAAATACATCGTCAGCAGTATCTCGGCTGGTGCGGTCAAAGAATAACTAGACAGAAAAGAGGAATTGACTATGCAGTTTAACAAAGACTTCGTCTTCGGAACGGCAACTTCGTCTTATCAGATTGAAGGCGCACATAACGAAGACGGGCGCACGCCGTCGATTTGGGACATGTTCTGTGACATCGACGGACGTGTGTTCGACAAGCATAACGGTGACGTCGCTTGCGACCACTACCACCGCTATGAAGAAGACATTCAGCACATCAAAAAGCTCGGCGTTGACACGTATCGCTTCTCAATCGCCTGGCCACGCATCTTCCCGGCCAAAGGTGAGTTCAACCCGGCCGGTATGGCATTCTACAAGACGCTCGCGACGCGTCTCCGTGAAGAAGGCATCAAGCCGGCCGTCACGCTCTATCATTGGGACTTGCCAATGTGGGCTCACGAAGAGGGTGGCTGGGTTAACCGTGACTCGGTCGACTGGTTCCTCGAGTACGCGAAAGTTTGTTTCGAGGAGCTCGACGGTATCGTCGACTCATGGATCACGCACAACGAGCCATGGTGTGCCGGCTTCCTCGGCTACCATGCCGGTGTTCACGCACCGGGACATCGTGACATGAACGAAGCGGTCCGCGCCGTGCACCACATGTTGCTGTCACACGGTAAAGCCGTTGAATTGCTCAAGAACGACATGAAGTCGACGACACCGATCGGCATCACGCTCAACTTATCACCGGTCTACGCGAAGACGGACTCGGCGAACGACAAACTCGCTCAGAACAACTCGGACGGGTACTCGAATCGTTGGTTCCTCGATCCGGTCTTCAAAGGCCAGTATCCGGTCGACATGATGAACTTGTTCTCGAAATACGTTCACTCGTACGACTTCATCAAACCAGGTGACATGGAGACAATCTCGACAGAGTGCGATTTCTTTGGCATCAACTTCTACAGTCGTGGACTCGTCGAGTTCAGCGCAGCGAACGACTTCATGACAGTCGCCGCTTACTCCGATTACGACAAGACGGGCATGGGCTGGGATATCGCCCCGAACGAATTCAAAGACCTGATCCGTCGCTTACGTAACGAGTACACAGATCTTCCAATCATCATCACAGAAAACGGCGCAGCGTATGACGACGTGCTTGAGAACGGCGAAGTCCATGACGATAATCGCATCGACTACGTCCAAAAGCACCTCGAGGCCGTATCTGACTTGAACGACGAAGGCATGAACATCGCCGGATATTACCTCTGGTCGCTCATGGACAACTTCGAATGGAGCTTCGGTTACGAGAAACGCTTCGGCATTCTCTACATCGACTTCGACACACAAGAGCGCGTCTGGAAAGACAGCGCGAAATGGTACGCAGGCGTCATCGCGGACCATAAAGCCAAACACGCAGATAGCATCGAGGCGTAAGACGAATCCATCCCTGCCGCTACAGGGATGGATTTTTTGTGTGGAACCGATTCAAGCGGGGAACGTATAGAAGAGGACAACGAATGAAAGGGGCGGTTCAGATGAAACGCGAGTATGCGACATACGAAGTGACAGGTTACGACGATAAAGGGAAAATCAAGTTCATTCACTTGAAGGAAGGCGAGTTCGTCTTACCGGTCGAGATTAAAGGCGACGACTTGACGAAAATCAAGAAGATGATGGAGCTCAATCCGGGGGTGACGGTCATCGTGCATGCGGCCGTCGATCAGAAACGGATGCGTCTACAGGAGATTGACGGCTATTCACTGCGAAAGGACGGATAACGATGCCGATTGCGAAATTGATGTCGCGTGACGAGACGATGGATGTGACAATCGAGAGTTACGCGTACGCCTATTCAGACGCCGACAACATGCATGACGCGTCGTGGCATCGGAATTGGGTCGGGCTCCATACGCCTGACCATCGCATCACATTCGACGACATTATGCTCGACAGTTTGCTCGTGGCGCACTACATATCTGTGTTCGAGTCGTTTGTAGCGGGCGACGTGCAGGAAGTCGTGTTCGCGCCGACAGAACCGTTCATCAGCGTGACGTTGACGAGACGGGACGCGGATGGGGATGAAGTGAGCGTACGAGGTATCTTGGAACATCCGCTCGAGGACGAGGCAGAGGAGATTGATTTTGAATTTGAGACGTCCATAACGAATGTGGACAACTTCTTAAAAGGATTACGGGACATCGCAACTGATTTTCCAGTACGGGGGCCAATCAAGTAAAATCCATCTGTCTAGACGACAGATGGATATTTTTATGCGTTCGTTTTTTAATCGTTAAAATAAAATTTAAACGATTAAAAAAGTTTGTAAACAACAAATGGCTCGATTTAGCGGCTAATACGACGAACCCGACGCAAAATCTCGAGTTTCGATACGTTTGGATACTGTTGTTGGATGGTCTCGACACAGTCGGGTACGGTCGCGGTCCGTAACATCTGAACAATTTGATGATCGAGGGAATCGTTCGGTGCAGTTCCCGCTTTGCCCGGTGAATCGTTCCGAAGCCAAAGATGTGCCCCAAGCCAATGCACGAAAACAATCACGCTCATCGTCAGTGGTGACAACGCGACATTCGGGAATAACCAGGTCACGCTATATAAACTACCGGCACTTGTCGCAAGATGACCGACGGCGCGTAGGAACGGCAATGCTCGAGTGTAACGAAGTGACGCGAGGACAGCGCCGAAACCGTCGATGAGGAGTCCGAAGCCAAAAGATATGCTATAAAAGCAACATAATGCGATCAAAAGGGAGAGCGGTGCGGGCAAGCTCCTTTCGAGCAGCCAGATGAGTCCGATATCAAGTAAAAGCAAAGGAAGGACGAGGAGGACAAGAAGTCCTCCGACGATCCCTCCTGACTGTAAGAATGATTTCATGATTGCGACTGATATCGGCCAAGTGCAATGAACGCGCATACGATACAGACCATATGCAACGCAATTCCGATGAGCATGGCGTATGGGACGATGGATTTAAAGCCGAGACCGAATGCGAGTGCGGCGCTCGATAAGATCATGAAGCTCGGCGTATAATTGCGTGTTTCCGCTTGCTTCTTTTTAGAGACTGTAAAGTATCCCGCGACGAGTAAACAGACAGGTACTAACAAGATGGGATAGACAGACTGTAGTGCTAACCCGACTAATCCGGACACGCCAGCGAGAACAGCAAATAGGGCAGGATAGTACACTTCCACTTTTCCAACTCCTTTACTTTTTTCCCTAAATATAACAGCCCTTCTCTGTGATGAGAAGGGCTGTCGTTTTTGTTACAGGTCGATACTTGGTTTAAGTATATAAAGCGGACTTATTAAAGCAAGAAATTATGTTTCTCAATTTACGTATTATGTAGAAAAGAAATTAAGTATTTAATTTATACTCATGAGTTAAAAAGAAGGAGAATAAGGAAAAAAGATGTAGGAAAGTAAGATTACCTCCCTACAACGGAAGTTAGCTAAAAATTTTACAAGCTGCTTTTTTACTACCATATTTTTCGACAAGCGTTTGGAAAACGTATCTGCAGGCAACAGCAGCTGCGCCTGCTCCAAATGGACCAGCCACTCCGAATCCTATTGTACCGGCCGCTGCTGCACAAGCAACATAGCTAGAGAAAATACAGGCCCATTTGTAAGCTGTATTACTATTACTTTTTGCATTTATTTGATGTGAGACCTTGCCAGTCTCGTTTGCAACTTGCGAAGTGAATTCATGGTGAGAATTATTAAATGAGTCGATAGAATATAGTTCGAATTTCGCATCTTTTGAATCATGACTCACATAATATTGAATACTGTAGTAAGTGATGTGATCTTTTTCAACGTACAAGTTATAATATTTATTTTCTGATGAATTGAATATGTTAATTACACCAGATTTGACACTTTCATCTAACCAATAAGAAGAGATAATGTCATTGGGATCTTGATGAATCAACTCAAAAATTTGTTCATGATTCTTGATGTCATTCAAGTTTAAATGCTGTTTTGTAGCCCCAGAATGTTCAGCGGCATTAACTGAAAGTGAAAAAGAACCAAACAAAAGTAATAGAGTACTCATTACAAGTGTAAATTGC
>NZ_LYTG01000071.1:0-1823 GCF_001816105.1 Exiguobacterium sp. SH31 | reverse complement strand
GGATTTAAGTGAAAATGTACCACAAACTCACTTATACACAAAAATTTAAGAGAATATTGTATGCAGGGTTACCTATTCTTATCTTTCTTACTTTGTTCATTTTTTTGACAGTAACCTCGCCTCTTGAAAAAATATTAGTACCGCTTTTATTATTAATTATGTTTTTGGCTCAGTTGCTATATACTTATAAAAAATCTCAATCTGAACACCAAAAATGGGATTAATCAAATTTGTTAAAAGAATATTTACTGCGAATGACTTTCAATAAGAATAGAATATGGGCTTATATTGAGATTTATAACCTATTCTGATTTTGTTTTAATGAACTATAAATTAAGTAGAACACTCCGAAGTGAATACAAAACGCTAATAGCGATAGCCTGGTGTAGAATGAAATTACTAAATTGGTATTCGATTCGTAGATGACCATTGACGAAACGGAGGAGCTTGATTTTGAGTTCGAGACGTTGCAAGGACGCTCAACGTTCATAGACATTTTCCTAAATATAACAGCCCTTCTCACCGCTGAGAAGGGCTGTCGTTTTTTGCTTAGGCTGATGCTTTGTCTGCTTCTTCTTGTGCTTTCACTTCTTCCCCGTACGACACGCGGTCTTGCATGCGGACGAACGGGAGGTAGACAGCTACGGCCATTGCGATCGTGACGATCTGCAAGAGCGCTGCACGCCATCCGCCGATTAAGAAACCAGAGATGATCGGTGGTGTTGTCCACGGCACTTGAAGTGCGTTGAACGGATCGACCCAGCCCCAAAGGATTGAGAAGTACACCATGAACGATGCGATGGCAGGTACGATGACGAACGGTACGAACATGATCGGGTTGAACACGATCGGCATCCCGAAGATGACCGGCTCGTTAATGTTGAACAAACTTGGTGCAAGCGAGAGCTTACCGAGCTGTTTCAAGTGAGCCGAGCGGGCGACGATAAGTGTGGCGATGATGAATCCGATCGTGATTCCTGAACCACCGAGCTTCGTGAAGACGTCGAGGAACTGGATTGTAACGATTTTCGCGTTCTCACCGGCAACAAGTGTTTGGCCTGAGTCGATGAGCGCTTGGTTTTGAAGCGCGTTTGCTGTAAGGAGTGGCCCCATGATACCCATGATGATTGCGGCACCGTGAATTCCACACCACCACATGACGGACATGAGCACCATGATGATGACGGCTCCTGCGAGTGTGTCGGTCAAGTTTTGGAGTGGAGCTTGAAGCACGTCATAGACGACTTCTGTGAACGTACGCTCTGCAACCGCTTGGAAGACAGCGAATGTCGCAGCAGCAAGCGCGATGATGGCAAGACCAGGAACGAGTGCCGAGAATGAGTTCGAAACACCAGGTGGGACACCGTCAGGCATTTTAATGCTGATCCCGCGTTTGATGAATTGCGAATAAATGAATCCGACGACTAAACCGACGACGATGGCAGCGAGGACACCTTGTCCACCCGTCCATACTTTCGGGATGACTCCGTTGACTGCTTCTCCTGATTCAGAGAGGACAGACGCTTGGGTGATAATCAAGAACGAGATGATTCCGAGGATACCAGCTGGTACGCCTTCGATCTTTTCGTTTTTGACGTACGAGTAGGCGATTCCGAATACCCCGATCAAAGCGAGGATGTCAAACGTCGCACCGACGACTTGCGTGAGTGGGAGCGTCCAATCGGCTCCGAACAATCCTGACATGAACTCGGCCCAACCTGGAATCGGTAACGCCAAGATCAGTAGGAACAGCGACCCGATGATCGTCATCGGCATTGTCAGGATGAACCCGTCCTTAATCGCAAGGACGGGCTTTGCGTTCG
>NZ_LYTG01000070.1:0-22106 GCF_001816105.1 Exiguobacterium sp. SH31 | reverse complement strand
TTATAGGTTTTCAGCGCGCGTGGCGATGATGTCTTTGTACCAGTGGAACGATTTTTTCTTCTTGCGAGCGAGTCCGTTCGCGTGGTCAACGTAGATGAAGCCATACTGCTTCTTATATCCGTTGAGCCAGCTGAGAAGGTCGATTGCCGACCAAGCATAGTAACCTGCGACGTTGATGCCTTGTTCAACGGCGTGTTTCACAGCGCGCAAGTGGCCTTCGATGTATTCGATACGTGGGTCGTCGAGGATTTCGCCGTCAACGATTGGATCGACGTCGCCGAGACCGTTCTCGGTGATATAGATTTTCACGTTGCCGTAACGCTCCTTCAACATGTGCATGCCGTCAAGGAACGCTTCCGGTGAGATTTCCCATGCCCATTTCGTATATACCTTGTCATCCATCATGACTGTCTTGTAGACGCCGTCGAACGATGGGTTACCTGGGCGACCTGTCGAGTTCTCACGACCACCAGCCATAACGAGCGCCGAGTCATTTTTCATGACGCGTTGCGGGCTGTAGTAGTTGAGACCGATGAAGTCGTTCATCGGAGCTGTACGCTTGAGAAGCTCGAGCTCTTCGTCTGTCATTTCAGGGAGAAGACCTTGCTCTTCAAGTCCTTTCACGACGTATTCTGGATATTCGCCTTTCAAGATCGGGTCATAGAACCAGTGCGTCGCATAAGCGTTCGCGTGCATTTCCGCAAATTTGTTCTCCTCGGCTTCATCGATGCTGAAGGCCGGGTTGAATACGTGCGTGATGCCGATTTCACCTTCGTAACCGTTTTGTTTGAACAACTCGACGGCACGGGCGTGTGCGACGAAGACGTGGTGTGTCGTTTGGAAGTAACCTTTGACATCGCCTTCGATACCTGGTGGGTGTGCCCCAGTCAAGTAGCCGAGCGAGCAGAAGATGACCGCTTCATTGAACGTGATCCAGTGACGGACGCGGTCGCCGAATGATTGGAAACAAGTATCGGCGAAACGTACGAACGCGTCAACCGTAGCTGGATTTTTCCAGCCGCCTGTTTCTTCAAGCGCTTGCGGGAGGTCCCAGTGGTAGAGTGTCACGAACGGGACGATGTTGTGCTTCAAGCACTCGTCGATCAAGTTGTTGTAAAACTCAAGTCCTTTTTCGTTTACTTCCCCTGTGCCGTTCGGGAAGATACGCGGCCATGAGATTGAGAAGCGATATGATTCGAGTCCCATTTCGGCCATGAGCGCGACGTCTTCTTTATAACGGTGGTAATGGTCGACTGCGACGTCGCCGTTCGTATCTTCAAATGTCTTTCCAGGAATTTTCGAGAAGACGTCCCAGTTTGAGAGTCCTTTCCCGTCCTCGTTCCATGCGCCTTCGACTTGGTAAGAAGCCGAAGCAGCGCCGAACAAGAAATCTTTTGGCATTTTCAAAGTGGTCACCTCAGTTTATTTATTTACAAGCTTAAGTGCGTGGTCTAATACTTTCGTTCCGTTCATCATGCCGTAGTCGACTGTGTTGATGACGTCGATTGGAACGCCTTTTGGCTCACAGATCTGTTTGCCTTTTGAAAGCAAGTACTTCACTTGTGGTCCGAGAAGAGCGACGTCGAGGTCGTTCACATACGTTTCCATTTCTGATTCTGGGTAGGCTGCGATTTCTGCCTCGAGGCCACGTTCAGCGGCAACCGCTTTCATTTTTTCTACTAACATACTTGTTGACATACCTGCTGCGCAGAAGAGTCCGATTTTCATCATTTTTGATCCATTCCTTTCAATTGGTTGATTTCGTTTTGCATGTTCATCATGTAGCCGAGCATCTCTTTTACGAGGATCGTGTTCATCAAGTGGTCTTGCGCGTGCACCATGAGGACGCCGACTGTCGCCGTTTTCCCTTGTGCTTCGAGCGTGACGAATTTTGTTTGGATAGCGTGTGCTTCTTTCAACGTCGCGTCGCCAGCTTTAACCGCTTCAGCCGCTTCCTCTGGTTTGCCTTCTTGCATGAGGAGCATTGCGTGGTGGTAACTTGCTTTCGCGTCACCCGAGAGGGCGATTAGACCGAAGATGTCTTCGGGTGTAATTTCGATTGTTTCAGAAACCATATTATCTCTCCTTTTTGTATGGATAACTAAGATTCATAGGTACAAATTCTATAGTTTGATACTAGCACGACACCGCTTACATGTAAACCCTTTCTTTTTGGATAAAATGTGAACGAAAAAAACGCACGCGAGATCAACCTCTCGAGTGCGTTTAAGACTTGATGTTAGAGACTTTCAGCATCTTAACATGGCGGAAATGATGTGTCGAGCGCGATACGTCAAAGATTTGACCGTTCGTTAAATAGACGGTGTTGTCGACGAGAAGGGCCGGATCGTTCTCGTTCAACCCGAGTAAAACGGCATCATCGGCGTTCAAGAAATCGGCGTAAATGACGCGGTCGGCAAAACCGATGGCGAGCTTTTGGTCGTTACGGAAGTAGTTATAGATCGACTTCTCGGTGATGTTTCGGTCGAGATACACGACGAGACTTTTGCGGAAGTACGAATCTTCGAGCGAGAACGGGTGGTCGTCGACGAGACGCAGCCGCTTGACGTAATAGACAGGCGTCCCGACCGGACATTTCATCCGTTCCGCCACTTCTTCGTTCGCCGTCGTCTCCTCAAAGGCGAGGACATGCGTCTCGACTTTCCGTCCACTGAAGTCGCTCGTGAGACCTTGGAGTTTTTCGAGGTTCACATAATCGCTGTTGTAATGGTCACGTACGAAGACGCCGCTCCCTTGGACTTGATAGGCGTAGCCTTTATTGACGAGAATCTCGATCGCTTTCCGGACCGTGTTGCGGCTGACACCGTATTTCGTCGCATACTCGTCTTCCGTGAGGAGCTTGTTCGTATGTTGATAGACGTGATTGACGATATCCGTCTCAATCTGTTCAGCGACTTGTTTATACTTTGGGGCCATGACTGTTTGCACCTTTCACATTAATTTATAGGAATGAATACGCTATCAGTATAGCAGAAATTATTTACAACGGTCGTAAATCATTCGCCAATTGTTGAAAAACGTCGAACGATTCATTGCGAGAATATTTGGAAAATATGAAACGATTGAGTGAAAGAGCACGTATGAGTAAGGTGAGCATTGTAAAGAAAGGGTGTGCTTTAAGTGAATGAGACACGTTGGTATATGGAGGAGGATACGTGGGGGAATTTACCTCTTCGGATAAGCTATACCTCCCTTGCGTTCGCATTAATGGCGCTTGCTATATCCTACTTCGGAAGTTACTTATGGTTGACCATTCCGTTTGTCGTGATCGGAATCGGCATGTTTGTGTTGGACGTGAAAAAATATCGGATGCGTCGTGCACATATAAGTGAACGAGATATAGTGCGATCACTTAAGTGGAATCTCACATATGATTTGGTGAACTCGACGATTCTCATGTCAATAACTGTAGCGCTCCTCCTCTTGAAATATGACAGTTTGACGGTATTCATTGTACTTCTCCTATGGGTAGTGTTCGGCCGCTCATTCCAGAAGCAGTTAAATGAACGTGTCCCATTGGTAGAGCAATCAGAGGAGGGACGACAAATACGATGAGTGAACGAATGACGCAAGAGAAAGCGTGGGCCCGACTTTTCGACCAATGGGTTTTTGGTCTTTTTGGAACATTTCTTGTACTGATGCTACCAATCAGTTTATGGACGGATGAACTCAAGTGGGGCGCCCTGTACATCGCGTGTACACTCATTCCACTCAATATTTTATATATGAAACGCTATCGCATGCGCCTAACATTCCACCCAGAATTGAAGGGATTGTATCGTCGCCAACTTGCTCGAGACGGCATAAACAGTGTCGCATTTTTTCTTGTATTCAATTATGGAATTTTGTTCACATCAAACGTAGCGTACGTATGCGTGATGATATTCATCGGAGGTGCCTTACTATGGACGTGGAACGTTGAAACGCAAACGAAACACCATGATATAGAGTATAAGAATTTAGATAAGGAAGCGATCTAAGATGGAGCGTAACGTGAGATGGGTTCAACGGATGCGACGTTATGGTGCACCCGTTCTCATTCTGTATGTCACAGCTTTCATCGTCGCCCTCTTGCTAGAAAAAATGTGGCTCATTCCCATCATAGGTTCGCTCTCTTTCATAATCATCGTGACAGGCTATAAAGAAATGCGCATCATGTGGAGGATGACGGAGCAGCCTAAGGCTCATCGGATCCTCATGATCCAATACGTTTTTGAATGGGTGGACGCGATTTTGTTGACGACACTCATGGTGACGCTGTTGACAGCGGAAGAACTAGGTCTCTTAATCGGTCTCTTTTTTGGGATATGGGGAGTGTTGAGTCCGCTTCGGCAGAAGTGGTTTGTCAAAAAACTCAAACAAGTTGAGCCAGAGCTACCGACGTATGAGGAAGTGATTGAAGGGAGGGTTCCAAATGGATCGTCAATTTGATATCTCTTTAGAACGTGCCAAACAATTCGAACGGCTTTTTGGCTGGCCGATCCTATTCATTTTCTTAATCTCATTCATCGTTATGTTATGGACAAAGGCGATGTGGGTCATCCCAGTCATGTTGGTCGTATCTATGGGAATGGCCTATAAAGGATACGTGGAATATCAAGTAGTACGTGCCTTTGCAGAGCATGCAGCTGTCGTGCAGGTGTTACGTTACCGACTCGTTGACTGCTGGATTAGGGCCGCTTCATTATTTGCGCTGTTCATTCCACTGTACCTAAACGAGGGTGCCTTTATTTTAACTGGCGGCGTAGTCGCCCTTTGGAGTTTAACAGGATCTTATCGGGAGAAAAAATGGAAACAACGAATCGATATGCATCAACCGCAGTTGCTAACATATTCAGATATATTGGAAAAAGAGAAAGACGCATGGGACTATCACCAAAAATGAAATTACAAATCAATACGATTTTAAAAGTAGACCGCTGGACCGGATGCGATGTTGGAATGATCAGATTCGGTCTTGTCGTTAGCTTTTTGATTTTATGGTTCGTGTTGGACGCTCTCTGATAGCGTTGTGACGGGAGGTTTGTATACGGTGCTCGCCATACTTTTGACGAGTGAATCGACGGGCTCACAATCGTTCTATATGTTCCTCGATTCCCAACTTACTTTTCCGGCGGTCGAGGATTTGGCAAAAAAGTTCGAATGTGTCATTTAACAAAAAAATCACGGTTTGTGATTCGACGATGCCGACTTATGATGAAGTGATTGAAAGGATGAAATCATAATGGAACTTTCACCGCAAACAAAACAACAGATTGATACGGTGCTACGCATGGATAAATGGACAAGCTGGGTCGTTGGGATCTTTGTTGTCGCAGCAATCATCGGCATGCTGACTTATGCGTCGTATTGGGAGATGCCGGATTCGTTTTTCCTGATATTTATATTTTCAATATTTAGTCTCGTCATCACTACGGAGATGATGCGTTTCCGGATGTGGCGCCGCTTTGTGAAAAATGAGAAGGCGCGAAACCTGCTGACGCTACGGTATACAGCTTCGTTATTTGGACTTGCTGCTCTTGGTTTTTATGGCATCGTCGCGTTCAATCAAACACAGCAACCACAATCGTTCCAAGCGTTTCTTTTATCACAAGCCTTTTTCTGGGGCGCGACGTTCTTCGGGAAATGGCTCGACCGTATCATTCAAAAACATGATGGGAACTATTTGACGGATCAAGATATCAAAGCAATTAAAGAAGCGCGGGAAATTGAAAAGGAAGAACGATATGGATAAGCGCACTCAAATGCGGGAACTGATGGCGATTGACGATTCAGGAAAATGGCGAGTTGCCTTTATGACGGCGACATTGACGTTCATGTTACAATTTGCTTCGGAAAATGAATGGATTCCGTCGATTCTACTTGTTGTTGTCGCAGTGCTGACAAGTATTCCAGCACTCAAAAAAGACTGGGAACGTGAAAATGTGAAAAAGCGTTATTTGACGTCAGATGACGCAAAACGACTCGTGCACGCCCATACGTATATCGGGATTATGTCCTATCCGTTGATTATCGTACTTTTATACGGTTTCACAATGGAAATGGTGACTTATAGAATGTTTCTCATAATCTGCTTAGTTGGTGGAATCTTGTCGTGGGGGGGACATCGTTTATACGAACGCCACATGATCACTCTCGACAACAACTACGTCACCGAAGCCGAATTGCGAGAAGAACGAAAATGGGGGAGCGCTTGAGCGCTTCCTCTTAAATGTTGAGGGGGAACAGTTTGATGAAGCAGAAGGTATGGATTATCTCGGGACCTGCCGGTGTCGGGAAATCGACAACCGCAAAACAGCTCGCTCGACAGATGAAGAAAAGTGCATACATTTCAGGCGATGACATTAGTCATATGGCAGTCTCGGGTCGTGAAAAACCATGGGAGTCCGAGCAGGCGAATGAACTTGTTTGGAAAAACATCGTTGCCTTGAGCGATAACTTTCTTGAAGCGGATTATGACGTCGTCGTAGATTGGGTCGTATTTTGGAAAGATGTACAGACATATACATCACATTGGATTGAACAAGGGATTGAAGTGCATTACGTCATCTTATGGGCAGAGCAAGACGTTCATGTCCAACGCGATCAGCACAGGCCGGCGGATTCAAAGATGGGGGAGCGGGTCATCATATTACGGAACGAGTTTCTAAGCTCGGGCGCACCGGACCGTTACTACTTAGATAACACGGTCGGTGAGTTGAGCCGGATGATTCAGCAGATTCAAGAAACCGAGCGATTTGTACTAACAGACATGCACCAAAGTGGGGCCAGCATATGAGGGTTGCAAGCTTTAACATTTGGAACAATCCAACGTTATGGCACGAGCGAATCGGGGCCATCTGTGAGGAAGTAAAACGTGTTGCCCCTGACATGCTTGCGCTTCAGGAAGTGAAAACATACATAGACGGCGAAACAGGGATCGATGTCGCAACATATATCGCGAATCAGACGGGATATCCGTTTTGTGTGTTTCATCCTTATCCCGATTCACCGGATGAAGGACTCGCCGTTTTAAGTAAAGTTCCGTTCGATACGAATGATGCGATTTGGCACTACGAGGTAGAAGAAGCAAACTACTGTGCGATGAGGGTAACGTTCCAAGTAGGAGGCCACGTGTTCGGATTGACGAACGTCCATTTAAATTGGAGGTCGTCGGACATACGGGAAGCACAAATGAAGGCGGTCCACGAATGGATCGGCGAGGGGGAACGGTACGAAATTTTATGCGGGGACTTCAATGATGACCCGCAGTCAGAGAACCATCACTATTTGACCGAACACCGGTGGGTCGATGTCGCCAAGTATGATGAAGGAGGAGCGCAACCGACATTGGACTATACACATAATCCATATTTGCAACAGGATTCCTTATCGAAACAATCCTCGCGCTATGATTGGATTTTATTGCGTCACGTTGAAGTGAACTCTCTAGTTATTAAAAGCGTAGACGTGTTCGGAAATGCACCCGTTAGCAAAACTAATATTCTACCGAGTGATCATTATGGGGTTCTATTCGACCTCGACATTCCCTAAAAACGGTGAGACACATGATGAGCGCTTCACCGTTTTCATTTGAACGTACGGATAATGAAGTAAAGGCAAGTGAGGAAAGGGAGCAAGAACAGTGCACCGAGCCACTGATCTTGTCCGAAGACGAGCCAGGCGAACAGCTGGAACGATAGAATGCCACCGGCCGCGAGCCCGGCGAAGCGGAGCGCTTTCGGTCGCTTTGATGGTTCCTCCCACCACTCTTTAAAGAACGGCAAGCTGAACAACAGCGCCAAACCGAGAAAGAATGCAGCCGGAAATACGAGCATATCTCCGCGCGCATCCTGTCCGTTAAACTGCAGCCACTTCGAGAGAATCGATAAGGTGATGCCGATGACGAGAAAGAGTCCGCTCATATCCGTTCCTCCGTTTCATCTCTATATACTATTATCATGCACGAACCGCGTCAGGCGGACAAGCCTCCAAAAAAATGGCTTTTTAGTGAAAGTGGTGACTTTTACGTGAACGGTAAAAAAGTACTGAACGATGATGTGATGAAAATACTATCCGTGGATTATGTTGAACGACTAGCATGAAAGGGTATCTGGAGAAACGGCCAGCTATGAAGGAAAAGCGCCAGAACTCTACGGAGTTGACGAGGACGAGGGTGATCGAGGTTTCGGCGGATACCCTCTAGTCGCCTGTCACGACTAAAAGTGTTCTTTTAAAACGTTCGGGTGACCGGACGGCCAAAGGGGAGCGCGTTGACAGCACTCTAAAAAGTCCGTTTCCTTTTTCGAGAAATCGAATACAGAGGAGATTTTTGTATGTGTGGAATTGTAGGGATGATCGGTCGAGTCGGAACGAAAGAGATTTTATTGAAGGGACTCGAGAAGCTTGAGTATCGTGGCTACGATTCAGCGGGAATCGCGCTTGTCGGTGACGATGTCCATGTGTTCAAGGAAGTCGGACGGATTGCCGCGTTACGTGACATCGTACCGGTCGAAGCGGAAGGCTTCATTGGCATCGGTCACACGCGTTGGGCGACACACGGGGTACCGAGCGTACCGAACGCCCACCCACACCAAAGCACGACGGGCCGCTTTACGCTCGTCCACAACGGCGTCATCGAGAACGACGAGCAGATCAAGGCTACGATCGACGCACCGTTCCTGTCAGAGACGGATACGGAAGTCATCGTCCAGTTGATGGAGAAGAACTTCGTCGTGCTAAATGACGTCGAGGCGGCGTTCCGTAAGACGCTCTCAGAGCTCCACGGCTCGTACGCGATCGCGATGATCGACTCAGAGGACAGTGAGCGCCTCTATATCGGGAAGAACAAGTCGCCGCTCCTCGTCGGACTTGGTGATGGCACGTTCAACGTCGTCGCGTCGGACGCGATGGCGATGCTCCAAGTGACGGACCAGTACCTCGAGCTCCATGACGGCGAGATCGTCATCTTGACGCGTGAGTCGGCGACGATCAAGACGCTCGATGGCGAAATCCTTGAACGTGCGCCGTACACGGCCGAGATCGATGCGTCAGACATCGAGAAGGGAACGTACGCGCACTACATGTTGAAGGAGATGGACGAGCAACCGGCCGTCATCCGCAACATCATCCGACACTACCAGAACGAGAACGGCGACATCGAGCTGACAGAAGGCGTCCGTTCGCTCGTCTCGGAAGCGGACCGCATCTACATCGTCGCTTGTGGCACGAGCTACAACGCCGGACTCGTCGGGAAAGACATTTTAGAACGGATTGCCGGTATCCCGACCGAGGTGCACGTCTCGTCTGAATTTGGCTACAATATGCCGCTCTTAAGCAACCGTCCGCTGTTCGTCTTCTTGTCACAGTCTGGAGAGACAGCCGACAGCCGTGCCGTCCTCGTCGAAGTGAAAAAGCGCGGCTACAAAGCACTCACGATGACGAACGTGCCAGGATCAACGCTCTCCCGTGAAGCAAACGAGACGATGCTCCTCCACGCCGGCCCCGAGATTGCGGTCGCGTCGACGAAAGCGTACACGGCGCAAATCGCGGTGCTCGCGATCCTCGCTTATGACATCGCTCGTGCGAACGGGAAAGAGCTGCCGTTCGATTTGATGCCGGAACTCGCACGTGTCGCGACGATCATGGACTCGGTCATGTCACAAAAAGAGCTGTTCGAAGACTTGGCGGAACGTTACTTAAAGACAACACCGAATACGTTCTTTATCGGTCGCGGACTCGACGCCTCGGTCTGTATCGAAGGTGCACTCAAAGTAAAAGAGATCTCGTACATTCAAGCGGAAGGCTACCCGGGTGGAGAACTCAAGCACGGGTCGATTGCCTTGATTGAAGACGGGACGCCAGTCATCGCGCTCATCTCGCAACCGAAGACGAACTTGAACATCCGCGGCAACGTCAAAGAAGTCGTCGCCCGTGGTGCCAATGCGTGTATCATCTCGATGCAAGGCGTCGAGCACGAGAATGATGAGTTCATCTTACCGCACGTGGAACCGATTCTCGCGCCACTCATCACCGTGCTCCCTGTCCAACTGATGGCGTATTACACCGCGCTCGCCCGAGGTTGTGACGTCGACAAACCGCGTAACTTGGCAAAATCGGTGACGGTAGAATAAAAATAAAAAATAATGCTTACGAAGCTAGTCTCCGATTTGCTACACTATGAAAATCAGTTTGTAGAGATATCGGTTTCGTACCGAAAATATATGTCGCAAGATACGTCTACCATCTGAAATCATATGTGTACGGAGGCTTTATTATGCACTTGGAAGACCGGTTACCTCAAAACCCAAAAGAAGGCGTTTTGTTCATGTTGATTATCTCGATTTTATCTGTGAACACGATTGCCCCGATCATCGTCGGCATGGAGCGTGGCTTTAGTGTCGCTCATTACGTCGATACGCTCAAAATCATCCCGTTCGCTTGGATTGCGCTCATCGTGTTGATCCGTTTCATCGTGAAGCCGCTAGCCGGCATACTGTTTAACCGGTTTGCCGGTCAGACGGACGGCTTCAACGCACGGATCTTGTTGAACATCGTCCTAAACGTCTCGATGATCTCGTTCGTCATGACCATCATCGGACCATGGATCGGTATGGGCGAGATCAACTTCGGTACGCTCGAACACTTTTTCCCGACGTGGTTCCGTAATTTCGGCATCGCGTTTTGGATCGAGCTGTTGTTCGCCCAACCGATTGCACGTGCCGTCATGAAGTCGATTCATACACGAAAACGCCTGAAGACCGCTTAACTTTAGATAAAGCATCTTTCCGATTGAGGAGAGATGCTTTTTACTGCTTGCCGATAATTTTGACAAAGAGCAAAATAGTAGGTGAAGTAAGCGGTTCCATCGTATGGTTAGATAAAGATAAGCGACGAAAGAAGGTTGGACATGAACGTATACATTGCCTGTCCATGTGGGTTCGTGACGAGTGCGATGGCAGCAAAGTTGTTTGCTCAGGCGTCTTCGGGGCGTATGACGTGTCACGTCACACATGGAACTTATGAAGATGTGCCTGCGGCGGTTGATTTAATCATCTATCAACAAGGTACAGAAGTGATGACACATCCGACGGCATACGTTCGTTCGGTCAACCATATGCTGTCGCTCGAGGAATACCGACAAGTCGTCGAGGAATGGGTGAATGAATATGAAGCATGAGTGGAGCGCCCGGGAGCGCTCGATTTTACTACATCTATTAGCAACTGAAACATCGACACCGCTCGCGGAGATCGCGCAAGCGGTTCATTTGTCTGAGCGGACGATTCAGCGTGAGCGTCAATTACTCGAAGGCGTCTTAAAAGAATTCGAGTTGGAGCTGGCGTGGCAACGAGGTCACGGACTCAGTCTAATCGGCCGCTCGGATGCAAAACAACAACTACGGGAAGATTTGATTCTCTCGGCCGAGGCAATCCCAACAGCCGAGGACCGAATCTTTGAACTGGCGTGGCGACTGTTGTTTGAGAAAGACATGCTCAAACTGCAGGCGGTCGCGAAACAGATGCACGTGTCACCAAGCACGCTGACGCAAGACTTAGAAAAACTCGATCGTTGGTTTGACGAGTACCATCTCGAAGTCGAACGCAAGAAAGGCGTCGGTGCGAAAGTGCTCGGGCTTGAAGCGGAAAAGCGGAAGCTGATGATCAATGCGCTCCTCGCTCATTGGGACACGCTCGCGTTCTATCGGTTCGTCCGTGGTGAGGACGACTATATTCCGGCATTTTTGAAGACGGTCCCGTGTGAAGCGATGCTCGAAGCACTCCGCGACGGCTATGATTATTTGAAGGAACATCCGTATGAGCGGATGGACGACCGCACCATCATGCGTGTCACGTTCGCCTACGGGGTGCAGCAAGCCCGGCTGGATGCCGGTTTCTTCTTAGAGATGTATACGAAAGGACGCTCGGACGACTACTTGAAAGTCGCCCACGCCATGGAGACGGCACTCGGGACGCCGTTCTCGATGGCGGAACGGGTCTGGTTCGCCGAAGAGGCCAACCGGTTGCGCTCGTTGAAGGAACAGATGAAAGAAGATGAGGAAGAGCGCTGGGTCATGCAAATTCGAGTCCACAAGCTGATTCATCACGTCTCACTCATCCACGGTTTCGCGTTCGCAGACGATGCCGCCCTCGAGAAAGGGCTAATTGCCCACATCTTGTCGAGCATGAATACGCAAGCACTCCCGGATACGGATACGGTCCGTCCGCACATCGACCGCGATTATCCGAACTTACGGTCTGCTATCCAACAAGCGGCCGACATCGTCTTTGGGACGAATACGTTCACAGAAGACGAAACGGTGTTTTGGGCGATGCACTTCGCGGCCGCTCTTGTCAAACCGGTGCGGCGCCGCGAATACCGGGCGCTCGTCGTCTGTTCGGCCGGACTCGGCTCATCGAAGATGCTCGTCAATCGGGTCAAGCAGGAGTTTCCTGAGATGCAAGACGTCGTCAACTCGTCGTTGTTCGGGCTCGAGCAGCACCGGCTCGACGATTATGACGTCATCTTGTCGACGATTCCACTCCCACCGCTCGCGGTGCCCACACTTATTGTTAACCCGCTCTTGACGAACGAGGAAGTCCAGCGCGTCCGTCACTTGCTTTTGTCACTCCCACAGTCGTTTCAAACGAAAGAAAAACATCATTCAACGATGCTCGACTTCACGGAGCTCGTAGAACTCGTCGAGACGTTCGAACGGATGGATGAACAATTCGATCTCGTCACGCTCGACAATAGCGAGCGGCTCGAGGACATCTTGCTCGACATCGGCACGCGGTTAGAAGAACGTGATCTCGTCCAAAGCGGCATCCAACTGTCCGCGCAATTGCTGCGACGTCACGAAGTCGCGGGGCTTGGTATCCCGGGGACGAAGCTCGCCTTGTTCCATGGTCGCCATTCGTCAATCGAGCGTGCGAGCGTATTCGCCTTCGATTTGAAGCAGTCGATCCCGCTCCTCATGATGGACCAGTCGACCGAACCGGTGTCCCGTCTACTCGTCCTGCTGGCGCCGGAAGAAGCGAGCGACGTCGAACTGCAGTTTCTCAGTGCCGTTAGCGGGTCGCTGATTGAGAGCGAAGACCATATGAACTTATATAGTACCGGTTCACAGAAACAACTGCGTCTCTTGCTTCATGAATGTATGAAGAAACTGATTCAAGACACGCTATATGAAAAATGACCCACTCGCGGTCATTTTTTTGTTTGGCATGAAACGTTGCCAAAGAACGAACTGGATTGAATTGAGTAAGCGCTTACCTCGAGTCTACAATACAGGTGTAGAGCACAAACCGGTTAGCTACACAACACGATTACGCATTCACAATTTACGACTGGAGGTTTTATCCATGGCGAATACGCAAGCTGGCTCGGGCGGAGTCCGAGTCAAAGTACAACGGTTCGGGAGTTTCCTGAGCGGGATGGTCATGCCGAACATTGGCGCCTTCATCGCTTGGGGGATTATCACAGCCCTGTTCATTCCAACGGGCTGGTGGCCGAACGAAAAATTAGCTGAGCTCGTCGGTCCGACGATCACGTATCTGTTACCGCTCTTAATCGGGTTCACAGGCGGGAAGTTGATTCACGACGTCCGAGGTGGAGTCGTTGGGGTGCTCGCCACGATGGGAGTCATCGTCGGGACGGACATTCCGATGTTCCTCGGGGCGATGATCATGGGCCCACTCGGTGGCTATGTTATCAAACAGTTTGATCGCCTCATCGAAGGCAAAGTCAAAGCTGGATTTGAAATGCTCGTCAACAACTTCTCGGTCGGGATCATCGGTGGTCTCCTTATGATCGGTGGCTTCGAAGTGTTCGGTCCAATTATGAGCGGGCTCGATAAAGTCATGGCTGCAGGTGTTGACTGGATCGTCGGCGCAAAATTGCTGCCAATCGCTAGCTTGTTCATCGAACCTGCGAAAATTTTGTTCTTGAACAACGCAATCAATCACGGGATCTTAAGCCCGCTCGGTGTCGATCAAGTCGCTGACGCCGGGAAATCGGTGCTTTTCTTACTAGAAGCGAACCCAGGACCAGGTCTCGGTCTGTTGCTTGCCTATATGGTATTCGCGAAAGGTGCAGCCAAACGGACAGCGCCAGGGGCGGCCATCATTCACTTCCTTGGTGGGATCCACGAAATCTACTTCCCTTACGTCTTGATGAAGCCAATTTTGATCCTTGCGATGATCGCAGGGGGCGCAACAGGCGTGTTCACGTTCGTCCTGTTCGATGTCGGTCTTGTCGCACCAGCGTCGCCAGGTAGTATCTTCGCGATTCTCGCGATGGCGTCACGCGGTTCGTACGTCGGACTTGTCGCTGGGATTCTCTTGTCAGCAGCCGTCACGTTTGCCGTGGCAAGTGTCATCTTGAAATCAAGTGCGACCGAAGAAGTGTCACTCGAAGAAGCGACACAAAATGTCAGCGCGATGAAAGGGAAGCAGACTTATGCATCTGCTCTCGTGAACACGGAGAGCCTCGACAAAATCGACCACATCATCTTCGCATGTGACGCCGGTATGGGCTCGAGTGCGATGGGAGCGTCGGTTCTTCGCAATAAAGTGAACAAGGCGAACTTGCCAATCAAAGTGACGAACACGTCAATCAGCCAATTGCCAAAAGATGCTCAATTCGTCATCACCCATCAGGATTTGACGGACCGGGCCGAAGCGCAAGTGCCGAATGCGATTCACCGTTCGGTCACGAACTTCTTGAACGCAGAATACTACGATCAATTGATTGAAGAAATCAAAGCAGAACGCAGCAAAATTTCATAAAACAGTAGATAGAGAACAGATTTGAGCTATAGGAGGAACTAAAATGCCATTCATTCAGACAGAGATGATTCGACTTAATCAATCGTTTAACACGACGGCCGACGCGATAAATGCGGCAGGCTCGGTATTACAAGCAGCCGGCTGTGTGTCACCGGCCTACGTAGAAGCGATGCATGAACGCCAAGCGCTCTCAAACGTCTATATCGGGAATCAAGTCGCGATTCCACACGGGACGGAATCAGCGAAATCCGCCGTTCAGAAGACGGGAATCTCTTTTTTACAAGTACCGGAAGGAGTCGACTTTGGCGGACAAACTGCGAAGCTCGTCATCGGGATCGCTGGGGTGGATGATGAACATTTAGAACTCCTATCTCAAATCGCGGTCATCTGTTCGGATGAGGATAACGTTGAGCGTTTAGTACAAGCGAAAACGAAAGAAGAGATCTTGTCGCTATTTATGGAAGAGGTGGCGTCATGAAAGCTGTACATTTCGGGGCCGGGAACATCGGTCGTGGATTTATCGGATTACTATTAAATCAGAGCGGATACGAGGTCACGTTCGTCGATATTAACGATACCGTCATCCAAGCGCTTGAAGACAAACGGTATTACGAGGTCGGTTTTGCTGAAGACGGCGTCGATAACGTCTTCGTCGACCGGGTACGCGGCGTCAACAGCTTGACCGATCCGGAACGCGTCAAATCACTCATCGCCGATGCGGATTTAGTCACGACAGCGATCGGACCGACACTGTTACCAAAAGTCGCTCCACTTATCAGTGAAGGATTGCGTGACCGGGACACGGAATCACCGGTCTATGTGATTGCTTGTGAGAACATGATCGGGGGCAGTGCGTCGTTGCAACAAGCGATTGAAGTATCAGGCGGTGTCGGTACGGCGAACGTCTCGTTCCCGAATGCGGCTGTCGACCGGATTGTCCCGCTCCAACAGCACGAAGATTCGCTCTACGTCGAAGTCGAGACGTTCTATGAATGGGTCATTGAGACGCACGGATTGGCCGAGCGGCCCCCGCTTAATGGTGTGACGTGGGTCGACGAGATTGGACCTTATATCGAGCGGAAGCTGTTCACGGTCAACACTGGTCACGCCGTCGCGTCATACATCGGCTCTTTGTTTGAGAAAGGTACAATCGACGAGGCGTTAAAAGATCGCCGCGTCCGTCAAGTCGTCCAAGGCGCCCTTTACGAGACAGGCTGGCTGCTCTTAGAGAAATACGGTTTCGAAGCGAAAGAGCACAGCCAATACATTCAAAAAATCATCAAACGTTTCGAGAATCCGAAGCTGAAAGATGAAATCTCGCGTGTCGCCCGTTCGCCAATTCGTAAGCTTGGGCCGAGTGACCGTCTCGTCAAACCGGCACGAGAACTCATCGCCAACGGTATCGAGCCGAACGAACTTGCCTACGGGATCGCCGCCGCCTTGAATTATTACAACCCTGAGGATTCAGAATCTTCTGAACTTTATTTATCGATCGCAGAAGACGGTATCTTGTCGACAGTGGAAAAGTACCTTCAGTTGCATGAAGATGACACGTTGACGAAACTCATTCTCGAGCAGTACCATTTGATCCGCGAGCAAGAAAAAGCACGCGTATCGTAAAGTTGATCTCCTATGTCTCCTTGGCATAGGAGATTTTTGCATACAAAAAGACTGCAGCGAACTGCAGTCTTTTTAAGCCCGGGTCTTTCCGAACTCGATATAGGTCGTGACCGATTTGACGTGCTTCACGACGTCTTTCTCGCGAAGCGGACGGCTGAAGTAAAAGCCTTGGACGTAGTCGCACTGCTCATTGAGCAACCATTCGAGTTGGTCAGACGTTTCGACGCCTTCCATCAACACTTTCATGTTGAGGTTATGACCGAGTTGGATCATCGAGCGGACGATCGCTTCTTGGTTGCGGTCTGTGAACAAGTTGACGATGAACGAGCGATCAATCTTGAGCACTTGGACCGGAAGTTCGCGCAGTTGGCGGAACGACGAGTAACCAGTCCCGAAATCATCGAGCGAGATCAAAATCCCGTACTGATGAAGTTGGGTGAGCTTATCGCGCGTCGATGCCTCGTACGACAGCATCGATGATTCCGTCACTTCGAGTTCGAGGAACATCGGGTCCATGCCGGTCTCTTGTAAGATGGTTTGCAGCGTCTCGACGAAGTCTTCACGCGCGAACTGGAGCGGTGACACGTTGACTGAGAGCGTGAACGGCTTGACGCCGGACTTGTTCCACCGTACCCAAGCGAGACACGACTCGCGCATGACCCAGTTGCCGATCTGGTGGATCAGTCCGGTGTTTTCTGCGATTGGGATGAATTCGGTCGGTGTGACATCGCCGAGTTCGAAATGATTCCAACGCAAGAGCGCCTCGACGCCTTCGAGTCGATTTTTCGTGAGCGATACTTTCGGTTGATAGACGAGCGTGAACTCGTGACGATCCAGTGCGTGGATGAGCGCTTTCTCGATCTCAACCGTGCGTAAAATTTGATGCTTCGATTCGTCTTCGAACTCTTTGATTTGGTTTTTCCCGATCCGTTTCGATTCGTGGACGGTGAGTCGCGCGTATTGGACGAGTTCGTCCGCGGACGTCGTGTCTTTCGGATAATGGCTAACGCCGGCGCTCATCGTGAGTTCGACGGTCGTCCCGTCGATATTGAACGGTTGTGAGATCGCTTTAATACACTTCTCCGCTTTTTGTTTGGCGAGTGTGCTGCGCTTATCGAACAGTAAGATAATGAATTCCGAAGCACCGACTCGTGTCAAAATGTCATCTGGATGAATCGTGACGCGAAGACGTTCGGCGATTTGCATCGTCAATTCGTCCGTACCGTGATGTCCGAGCATATCACTCAAGAAACGCCAGCGGTCGATGTCGATGTAAAGACAAGCGACCGGGTCCTCGATTTGAATATGTTCCGCAAGGATGCGTTCGAGCTTGTGGCGGTTCGGCAAATCGGTGAGCGTATCGTGATACGCCATATGTTCGACGAGACGTTGTGAGGCGATCGCCTCCGAGACGTCCCGTAAAAACCAGAGCACTTGGTCCATCGCTTCACCTTTGAGCGGGTAACTCGTCACTTCAATCGTCTTATCGTCGATTTCGACCCGTCTTGGGTTATAGAACTGTTGATTGATCGTCAAGGACGAGTGGTAGTCTTGGAAAAAAGTATCGTCCGTTTTGTCGAACAAACGATAAAACGCGGTGTTGGCGTACTGGATCATACCATCTTTCGTCGTCGTGACGACCGCATCCGTCGTCGAATCGAGAATCGTCGCTTGGATGAGTTCTCGTTTTTTGAGGTGACGGTCGAGCGTGAGCGACAAGAAGAAGATGGCAAACAAGATGACCGTGATCGCCGTGACGAGCCAGGCGAGAAGCGACGGTTCGACGGCATTAGCGAACGGGCTGTTCGCTTCGATGAACGCGAACGATGACGCGGCCATGCCGACGAAATGCATCCCGAAGATGGCGACGCCCATGAGCAGTGAAAAGAACACTTTCAGCTCGAGGTCGATTTTTTGTTTGGCATACTTTGAGTAGAAGCCGATCCATAAGGCGATAAGTGAGGCCGCGATGGCGATAATGATCGACAACATGGCCAACCATGGATCATACGAAATCGCGACGCCTTGAATCGCGGCCATGCCGACGTAATGCATGCTGGCGATACTGGTTCCCATCAACAGTCCTGCACCGATCAATACGGGATGAGTCGTCCGGCG
Organism: Exiguobacterium sp. SH31; assembly: GCF_001816105.1. Classification (NCBI taxonomy): domain Bacteria; kingdom Bacillati; phylum Bacillota; class Bacilli; order Caryophanales; genus Exiguobacterium; species Exiguobacterium sp. SH31. Next base: position 3,581 of record NZ_LYTG01000070.1, on the reverse strand, counting down.
CGAGACGATCAAGAAGCCGAAGATACAGCCGGCCATCGCAATGATGACAGACAGTAAAACGAGCGGGATCGAATACGTGACGGGGCGCAACGCCTCGTGAGCGAGCATGGCGATGAAATGCATCGACCAAATCCCGAGTCCGAGGGTGGCGCCCCCCGCCAAAATCCACATATTTTGAGTGGAGCGATTCGTCGCGTTCACGCGGCGTGCCAGTTCGATGGCAGCATAAGCGGAAACAGCGGCGATAATATAAGAAAGAATCACGAGAAAGTAATTGTGATTCATCGAGTGTTCGACTACTGGTTCCATGTGTACCTCGCTAGTAAATGTGATTTTGTTGTAACTCTGATTATACCTCGGTAAATAGTAGCCGACCTATCATTTTGCTTCATATGGTAAAAATATTTTGCCGGTGAAGTAGGCAAGTCGCTTCTAGAGTGGGTAAACTACATATAAAAGGAGGCGGAGCGCATGATTCCGACACGAAAAGAAGTCATAACGTTTATCGTCATCGCGTTCGCGTTCTCATGGTTAAGCTGGTGGGGGCTCTATACGTGGACAAGTTTGCCGATTCTAGCGACCGTCTTGATCGGTTCGTTCGGACCGAGCGTGGCCGGCAGTTATATGGCGTTTCGAGAAAACGGATGGAGCGGGGTGCAGACACTGTTGAAGCGAGGCTTCGAGTGGCGGATGGCCGGTAAGTACTATGCGTTCGGGCTGTTGCTCATCCCGTTCTTGTTTGTACTCTCGTACTGGCTGACCGATGCGAGCGGTGCGTTACTGCTGAACGAACCTTGGCTCGTCATCCCGTACTTCCTCTACATGTTATTTATCGGGGGAACGGTTCAACAAGAGTATGGTTGGCGCGGGTATTTGCTCGACGCGCTGCAACTCAACAAGACGCCGCTCCAGGCGAGCCTGTTCGTCGGCGTGGTGTGGGCGGTTTGGCATATTCCGCTCTTCTTGATGACAGGCACCGGACAGGCATCCCTCCCATTTTGGGCTTATGCCGTCGCCATTCTATCGTTTACGTTAATCATCTCGTGGTTATATAACGTCACGACGATGAACTTATGGGCGGCCTTTTTACTGCATACGACGTTTAACGTCTCGTTTGCCCTCGTCCCCTTGATCGAGCCGGGGCAGGTCTCAATCGGTTTTCTTTATTTGACGCTTTTGTTGTTCACGACGGCAATCGTGCTCGTCTGGAAGACGCACGGGCATCTCGGGTATGACCATCTCGAACAGCTCGAGGCGGTGGAAGGGTCGCATCAACCGAACGTTACGTTAGGCAGAGACACGGGTAAAGAAGGAAACGTATGATTATGGATAGAGGGAAGTGGAAATATTGAACTTTCGTCCGCTTGAACGAGATGATGTCAAACCGCTCCAGCGTTTGTTTATGGAGAGTCTGAGCGATTTGATCCGCCGGGAACAGTTTGAAGACGCTGATTTGTTGGACGAGGAAGTGGCGCGCTTGAATACGACCGTTCAAGATAGTTTGGATGATGAGACTGTCCAATTGTTTGTCGTGCTAAAAGACGACGTCATTGTTGGAACAGCGGCTATCCTTCCTCCGAACGAGATTATCACGGCACATCTCGATGTCGAGCCGGACGTACCGGAAGTCGGATGCATCTATGTGACGCCGAGTGAGCAGCGGCAAGGGGTCGGTCATTTCTTGCTTAAAAACATGATGGACGAGCTGTTGAGCAGGGGACAGCCGATTTTTTATCTCGATGCGGGATTTCCGACCGCGCAAACGTACTGGGAAAAACGGATGGGTCCACCTGTACTCACGATCGACCATTACTGGGGACTCGGTGCCCCTCATAAAATCTGGCGGTGCGATGTGACGCAATACAAATAGAGACCTGGCTGAACGTTTGAACTGCTCCCCGTCAAGTAGACAGGGTAAATAATGAAAACCAGCCTAGGCGGCTTGAGCCCTGTATTCGACAGGGCTCAAGCCGTTTAGTCGTTTCTGGAGACGATCATGGTTGTAGAACGATATGTAGGCCTCGATGGCCGACGTGAGTTCGCTATAGGCCTGGAACTCACGCAGGTAGTACATCTCGACTTTCAGGGTACCCCAAAAACCCTCGATCGGGGCGTTGTCGAGACAACGTCCGACGCGAGACATGCTGTGGGTCAGTTTTGCGTCTTCCACCATGCGTTTGAACCCTCTCGATGTATATTGAAACCCTCGGTCGCTATGGATCATCGGACCCGCTCCTGTACGGAGCCCCGCGATCGCTGGGATCATCGTCTGGAAGACGAGCCCATTGTTGTTGGATTTCCCGATGCGATAGGCGACGATCGAGCCGTCATAGAGGTCGATGATCGCGCTCAGATACGCCCTCCTCCCGGCGCCATATTTGAACTCGGTGACGTCGGTGCACCATTTCTCGTCCGGTCGGGACGCGCTGAATTCTCGGTTCATCAGGTTCTCGGCCACATGCTGCGGTGAAGACTTTTTGTACCGTTTTCGCTTCTGGCGGATGACCGAACGGATCTCGTGGATGCGCATGAGACGATAGACCCGCTTCTCGTTGTATGCCGGCAGGCCATGCTGGCGTCGTCTCCGATTGACCGTCATGGTGATCCGTCGATACCCGTAGGTCCCGTTCACCTGGTCGTAGAGGAGACGGATGTCCTCCAGTAGACTCAAGTTCTCTTCCTCGCGTACCGAGACGGTACGTTTTAACCATTTATAATAGGCGGCCCGTGAGACCTGCGCGATCTCGCATAAGAGCACGACCGGGAACGTGTCGCTTATCGACATTTCCTTGATGGCCGTGTAACGCAATTGTAGCCGGATCTGGCTGATCAACCTCTCCTCTCGATCTCCTCTAACTTTTTTAGGAACAGGTTCTCGGCCCGAAGGCGCTCGTTCTCCCGCTCGATCTGTTGGATGCGACGTTCAAGCTTCTCCTCGTTGGTCAGTTCCTCTTCTTGCTTTGTCCGTCCGCGCCGGTCCTCGAGCCCGTGCACGCCGTCGGCGTCATATTTTTTCGTCCAGCCATAGACCTGCTGGTACGACACGGCGAATATCTCGGCCGTCCGTTGATAGTTCCGTCCGTTGTCCAGGCAATACCTGACGATCTCCATGCGTTCCTCGAATGTTGTCTTTCTCCCTTTGGCCATAGCTCGATCCATCCCTTTTCTCGAATCTGTTAACTCGCTATGACCAGTATACTTCTTGATCCAGCGATATAGAACCGACCAACTACTAATATGATATTTGGAGAGAACCTCCATTTTGGTGAACCCATCGAGATAGTCACGTACGGCCGCGATCTTCTGTTCCTTGGTGTAATGTTTCCATGTCTTCGACTCCTTCAACGCATCGATCCCACCGGTATCGAATTTCACTTTCCACAACTGAAGGGTATCCATAGAGACGTCATGAGCCTCCTCGATTTCCTTCCAGGTGCATGTTCCTTCTTCCAGCATACGTAGTGCACTCAGTTTTTGTTCAATCGAATGCCGACTTCTCGCCATAAAAAAACACTCCCCAATTGATAAACAGATTTGTTATTTCATCTGTCTACCTATTGGGGAGCATATCACTTCTCGCG
>NZ_LYTG01000069.1:22500-24541 GCF_001816105.1 Exiguobacterium sp. SH31 | reverse complement strand
TCTTTACGTGTTACTCACCCGTCCGCCGCTCATTCCGTCGACTTCCCCCCGAAGGGTTCCGTCGATTTCCTGCGCTCGACTTGCATGTATTAGGCACGCCGCCAGCGTTCGTCCTGAGCCAGGATCAAACTCTCCAAAGAATTTGATATAGCTCTTGAAAATGACGAAGCTTGCGCTTCATTCAAAACTTGTAAAACTTTTTTTGCCTCATCGTTCAGTTTTCAAAGTTCGTCAGTTAAAGAATTGGTGGAGCCTAGCGGGATCGAACCGCTGACCTCCTGCGTGCAAGGCAGGCGCTCTCCCAGCTGAGCTAAGGCCCCAAAAGTTATGATGGTCGGGAAGACAGGATTCGAACCTGCGACCCCTTGGTCCCAAACCAAGTGCTCTACCAAGCTGAGCTACTTCCCGTTATACATGGTGCACCCTGAGAGATTCGAACTCCCGGCCTTTAGATTCGTAGTCTAACGCTCTATCCAGCTGAGCTAAGGGTGCGAGACGAATGATTCCCAATGGGATATATAGATGGTACCGAGGGCCGGACTTGAACCGGCACGAGGAAACCCTCGCAGGATTTTAAGTCCTGTGCGTCTACCAATTCCGCCACCCCGGCAAGGTATAATTAGTGCGGTAGACTTTTTAAAAAATGGTGCCGGCGAAAGGATTTGAACCCTCGACCCTCTGATTACAAGTCAGATGCTCTACCAACTGAGCTACACCGGCAGGTGTAAATGGTGGAGGATGACGGGATCGAACCGCCGACCCCCTGCTTGTAAGGCAGGTGCTCTCCCAGCTGAGCTAATCCTCCGATATGTATGCCTGGCAACGTCCTATCCTCACAGGGGGAGACCCCCAACTACTTTCGGCGCTGAAGCGCTTAACTTCCGTGTTCGGCATGGGAACGGGTGTGGCCGCTTCGCTATCGCCACCAGACATATATGAGATTAACATTATTTTTACATAATGTCAAACTTTTTTTGAAAGATTACTCTCTCAAAACTGAAGACTCATCAAGTTCAAACCGTTTCTAGATCAAAGCCTCGACCGATTAGTATCATTCAGCTCCACACGTCGCCGTGCTTCCACCCATGACCTATCTACCTCATCGTCTCTGAGGGGTCTTTCTTGATTGCTCAAAGGGAAATCTCATCTCGGAGGGGGCTTCATGCTTAGATGCTTTCAGCACTTATCCCGTCCGCACGTAGCTACCCAGCGATGCTCCTGGCGGAACAACTGGTACACCAGCGGTGCGTCCATCCCGGTCCTCTCGTACTAAGGACAGCTCTCCTCAAATTTCCTGCGCCCACGACGGATAGGGACCGAACTGTCTCACGACGTTCTGAACCCAGCTCGCGTACCGCTTTAATGGGCGAACAGCCCAACCCTTGGGACCTACTCCAGCCCCAGGATGCGATGAGCCGACATCGAGGTGCCAAACCTCCCCGTCGATGTGGACTCTTGGGGGAGATCAGCCTGTTATCCCCAGGGTAGCTTTTATCCGTTGAGCGATGGCCCTTCCATGCGGAACCACCGGATCACTAAGCCCGACTTTCGTCCCTGCTCGACTTGTAGGTCTCGCAGTCAAGCTCCCTTCTGCCTTTGCACTCTGCGAATGATTTCCAACCATTCTGAGGGAACCTTTGGGCGCCTCCGTTACTGTTTAGGAGGCGACCGCCCCAGTCAAACTACCCGCCTGACACGGTCCTCCAGCCGGATCACGGCTGCGAGTTAGAGACTCTATACGCAAAGGGTGGTATCCCAAGGATGTCTCCACCGAAGCTGGCGCTCCGGCTTCACAAACTCCCACCTATCCTGTACATCGCGTACAAAGCCTCAATATCAGGCTGTAGTAAAGCTCCATGGGGTCTTTCCGTCCTGTCGCGGGTAACCTGCATCTTCACAGGTACTATGATTTCACCGGGTCTCTCGTTGAGACAGTGCCCAAATCGTTACGCCTTTCGTGCGGGTCGGAACTTACCCGACAAGGAATTTCGCTACCTTAGGACCGTTATAGTTACGGCCGCCGTTTACTGGGGCTTCGGTT